>WHTA01000013.1 GCA_009379825.1 Streptosporangiales bacterium | reverse complement strand
AGAAGTACAGCAACCACTCTGGTCGCCGTCGACCACCACTCGCCCGCAACGCCAAAACGGACGAGGTCACAGCCAAGAACGCCTTCTTTGCGGCCATTTTGCAAGCAGGGGGTCGTCGGTTCGAGTCCGATTCGCTCCACCTCAGCTCAGAAGGGGTGCCACCGCTCTCGGTGACGCCCCTGATCCATGTCCGTCCAATTGGCGTGCAACTAGCCGGGCGGCACGAGGACACCGGCGGCACCGTCGTCGCCCTCCTGGTCGGTCTTGCGCTTGCGACGAGGTCGCTTAGGGCAGCCGCGATCTGACGGTCCCGCTCACTGGTGACGTGCTCGTGCTGGTAGATCAGCGCTGCCCGCACCGCGCACTGAAACACCTCGGGGCGCCTGCCGCGCGCTGCGTCCTCATCGGTGACTCCGCGACCGACATCCAGGTCGCCCGCGCCACCGGCGCCCGCAGCATCGCCTACGCCAAAGCCTCCGACCGGATACCTCGACTACAAGACGCTCAACCAGACGCCATCGCCTCGGCGCGAGCCGTGTCCAGGAGGTCGACAGGGGGCACGGCTGGCCCTTGGTGGGTGATGCGGGATCCCGAGGGCAACGAGTCCTGTGCCGCGTAGCGGCGTCAGCTGGTTCGTACCCAAGTAGCTGGCCTGGACCTGGCCAGCTGCAGGCATTGCCGTGCCATACTGCGCCGCATGACTCCTATCGTCATCGTCGAGTACGTCCTTCTCGTTCTCGGGTTCGGCACTGCGGCGTTCCTGGCGCTGACCGCGCGCAAGCGGTCGCCGCGAACCGCGACGCTGGCGGCCATCGGCTTCGCCGTGATCGCGGTCGGTTTCGTGGGCTTGGCCACCCTGCACACAGTGCGGATGAGCTTGCACAGCAGCAGCACCGAGCTCGCCGACACCCTCGACTACGTGATCCGGGGGTGGGAGCTGCTGTTCTACTTCACCGCTGCCGCCCTGCTGGTGATGGCGGTGTTGAACAAGGCCACGGACCGCGCGCAGCTGCCCACACAACAGTGGCAACAGCCCGGCCAGCAGCCGCCGGACTTCCCGCCGCCGACCGCCGACCAGCAGCCACCGCCGGCCGGGCAGCAGCCATCACCGCGACCACCGTTGGGCCAGCAGTTCCCCGGTCACTAGCGCGGGGGTCAGTTCAGCGGCACCGTGCGCCGTCCTCGCGGACGGCCCGGGCAAGAATGCCTTTCGCCGGTGAGCGACCAAAGTAGCGCTCACGGGCCGAGACGCTAAACCACGCCGATCAGACCACCACCGCCAGCACGAGCCCGAGCGCACCGACGCCGGTCACCATGTACTGAGCCGGGATGAAGAACAAGGTGTGCCGGTTCGGCAGCCGCGTCGCCAGCCGTGTACTACTACTTCAAGACCAAAGACGACATCATCAACGCTGTCGTGCACACCTACGACGACGAGCTCCAGTCGACACTCGCCGACCTGGAACGCCAACACCGCAGCCCCAAGGCTCGGCTCAAGGCGCTCGTGGGCGTGCTGGCCGAGCGAGCGGCGGACTCGGTCGCCCAGTACGGCCCTCAGTACGGCTGCCCCTACGGGACGTTGTCCTCGGAGCTGGCCAAACATGCCGAAGGACCACATCCACTCACCGCGACGCTGATGCAGACTACGCTCGAATGGGCCGAGCAGCAGTTCCGCGCGATCGGGCGACGCAATGCCCACGAGCTTGCGGTCGAGCTGATCGCCGGCTACCAAGACAGCGCGATCCTCACCAGCACGCTCGGGCAACCCGAGATCATCGCCGGCCAAGCCCGACGCCTACAACGATGGATCGATACATTCGAGTGAACCCGGTCGTGAGACCCACGCTTGCACATGAATAAGCCCTGGTTGGCCGCCATGCGCGCTGCGATGATTGGGCATGGCCACGACCCGACGAGCCGACATGTTCACCGCGGACGGCAGGCCGTCTGACGACGATCCGCGTGAGAACGGACCGACGTTGGGCGACGAGCGCATCACGCTGGTCGAAGCCCTGCGTTGTGCACGCCTCACCTTGGAGATGAAGTGCTCGGGGCTTGATGCCGAGGCTATGGCGCGGCGTTCCGTCGAGCCGTCGACGATGTCGCTTCTGGGGCTGGTGCGACACCTGGCCGAGGTGGAGCGTGGGACTTTCCGGGTGACGATGGCGGAGCAGGACGTGCCCCGGTTGTTCCGCTCCGATACCGACCGCGACGGGGACTTCGATGGCGCTGTTCCCGATCCCCAGGTGGTTGCGGAGGCGTGGGACGCATGGCGGGTAGAGGTGGACTTCGCTGAGCGGTTCGTGGCCGAGGCGCCAAGTCTCGACTTCACCGGTAACGATCCCTTGAATCGGCACGGCAGCGGTGGCGGGCCGATCTCGCTGCGCGAGGTGCTGGTCGGAGTGATCTGGGAGTACGCCCGCCAGATGGGCCACGTCGACCTGTTGCGTGAGCGGATTGACGGACGCATCGGCCAGTAACTCGAGGGGTAGGCATGACCCGTCGTTGGCCTGCCTTGCCGGACACGTAGGTGAGTCCTCAGCCAGCTGCACCTGTCGCAGCAAGCCCCACCGTCATTCGTCGGGGAGGTTTGTGGTGTAGATCCAGTCGAGGCCGTCGTGGCCGGGGGTGTCCAGGTGTTCTGCTCGGGTCAGGCCGGCGCGCAGCGCGACGGTTTGTGAGGCAGCGTTGGCCGGTCGGACTCTGGCGATCAGCGGTACGTCAGGGCGGCGCCGGGCAGCCCAGGTGGCGACGGCGGTTGCTGCCTCGCTGGCCACGCCCTGGCCCCAGGCGGAGACATCGAAGCGGTAGAAGAGGTTGAGGACCCCCATCCCGGCCGCTCCATCGGCTTGATGCCGCAGAAGCCGAGTTGCTCAGCAGAGCCCTGGCGTCTGACGACCCAGTAGCCGTAGCCGTTGCGTTCCCACTGGTCGTCCCAACGCCGGTAGAGGTCCTCGGCGTCCCCGCGTTCGGCGAGGGCGTCGGACGGGTTGTGGACACAGGTGGCGGGGTCGCTGTGGATCGCAAGGATGGCGTCGATGTCGTCCTCGGTCGGACGGCGCAACGACAGCCGGGTGGTAGTCAGCTCCTCGTCAGCTCGGCCGCCGTCACCCATCCTTTGATCGTAGGTCAGTGGACGACGTCGTAGACCAGCTTCTGGATGCCGTTGCTGTACGACTCGTTCTCGACCAGGGTCAGCATCTGCTTGTCCTTGTCGGTGTCGCTGAACATCCGCTTGCCGGCTCCGAGCACAACCGGGAACACAAGCAGGTGGTAGCGGTCGAGCAAGTCCGCGTCGGCGAGGTTACGGGCCAGGGTGGCGCTGTCGTGGATGATGATCGGGCCGCCCTGGCCCTCCTTGACGGACGCGACGTCGTCGAGTGAGCGCAGGATGGTCGTCGCGCCCCAGTTGTCGACCACGTCGTCCGTCTTCAGGGAGGTGGAGACGACGTACTTCGGGAGCTCCTTGTACCGAGCGAACTCGTCCATGCCTGGCCACACCTGGGCGAAGGCCTGGTAACTGGTCCGGCCCAGCATCATCGCCGTGGCCTCCTCCTGCTCCCGGCCCTTGATCTCGTACGCCTCCTCGACGAACTGGAGGTCCCTGAAGGTCCAGCCGGCGCTGCGGTGAGATTCCCCGGACCCTCCGCCGGGGGAGTCGACGACGCCGTCGAGGGAGACGAAGGCTGTGTAGATCAGCATGCGCATCGGTATGCCCTTCGTGCCGGTTGTGGGTCCGCAGCTATAGACAAGGACAACCACCCGAACTCATCGGTCATGGCGTGCGCACCTGCCGGCGGTGGTCCGCCAGTACGTGACGGTGAGCGCTGCCAGCGCAGTACCCCAGACCAGGAAGCAGACGTACACCAGCGTGAACGCCCACGGCGCGATCTCTGTGTCGTCGATGGTACGTAGTCCGAACGCCGCCTGCCCGAGCATCACCAGTCCCACCACGCTGACCGGCACCAACATCATCGAGCCCGTCGCGGCGATCAGCGACGTCAGGACGCGGACCAGGCGCTGCCGCACCCCGGCACCCATGACGACGCACAGCACGATGGAGATCCCCGTCAGTACGGCGGTGTCCCCGAAGCCGGGTGAGGCGAAGCCGACGTCGTCGAAGGCGTGGCCCACCAGCCCGACCTGGGAGCCGAGGCTCCATGCGGTCTTGAGCATTCCGTACGGGAGGGCGCCGAGGACTGCCACGGCGGCGAGCCACCGCAGCGCCCGCCTCGTGCCGTCACCGGGTGGCGTCGGCTCTGGTGCGGTGCGGCCACACCGGGCGCAGCGTCCGCTCCGCAGCCGCCACGCGGCGACCAGCCACGCGGTCGCAGCGACGGCCGCGAGCATGGCGGCGAGGTGAGCCGTCGTAGCCAGCCAGCCGGGCTCCACCTCGAAGGACCCACCGCCACGCGTGACCTGGTTGGCGGCCCAGATCACGACCATGAGCACGGCGTGCGGGACGGCGAGCACGCTGCCGGCCGCCATGCCAGCCACGCCGAGAGCGACGAGCCCCAGGCGTAACCGTGTGACCGGACGGGACGGCCACAGCGTCAGTACCGCGGTGGCCACGGCGGCGAGGATCGTCAGCCACGCCGGGGTGGTTGGCATCGCCACCGGGTCGGGCTGTCCCACCAGCTCGGCTGTCGCGACGAGTCCACCTGCGAGCAGGCACCCGCCACCCACCAGCTGCACGCGTCGCTGTGGCGTATCAAGAGTCGGTTGCATATCGCCACCATCGCGTCGGATGGTCCGGGCCGGATTCGCCCGAGCGGGTGATTCCAGTCCCTCGCCTGGGGGATCGAGGACCCACAGACGGCGGTGGACCGCTCCTTCACCGGGAGCTTGCGGCCCGGAGCATCCGCAGCTGACCGATCTCCGCGCCGTTCTTCATCAGCTCGGCGTTCACCCAACCGAGCAACTGGCCGACGGTGTGTTCGGAGTCCTGCCACGGGAACGGCGCGACGGCGTCGAGGTCGTCGTCGGTGAGGTTGTCCAGTACGGCGGTCCACTCCGTACGCAGGTCACGCAACCACGCGATGGCAGCGTCCCCCGAGTCTGGCCAGGTGACGTCGGTACGGTCCCGTGGCGTCCGGCCCTGGACATGGTTCAGTGTCACGCTCCACCACCAGCCGATGTGCCAGGTAACCCAGGCGACCGTGGGTACGGGCACCGGGTCGGGCTCGGGCACCTGCCAGTCCGGTAGCCACCGCCCGTCCGGGCTCGGCCGGACCGACCAACACAGGGGAGCCGGTTCCCACAGGTGGTCGTCCGGTTCCAGCTGCCCGAGGTGGAAGTCCACCAGCGACCACGTCAGGTCGAACTGCCAGCGGAACAGGGCGCAGCGAGAGTCGGGCATCCGCTTACCTTGCCAGTCGGGTACGGATGCGTCAGGTCTGGTCGGGGCGGTGCCGCCGGAGCGTGCGGAACAGCGAGCGCAGCAGCGGGTAGGCGAGCACGAGCAGGCAGGTCACCATGAGGACGGCGCTGATCGGGCGGGTGAGGAACTGGCTCAGGTCCCACTGGGTCTTGATGACGCTCTGCATGAAGTTCTTCTCGACGATCGGGCCGAGCACCAGGCCGAGCACCATCGGTGCCACCGGGATGTCGACCTTCTCCATCAGGTAGCCGACCACGCCGAGCACGCCCATGGCGATGATCTCGAGCTTGCCGTTGTTGAAGGCGAACGAGCCGACGATGCAGAACGCGACGATGGTGGGGAACAGCACTGCACGCGGTGCGCGCACCAGCTGTCCGCTCGTGCGGATGGCGAGCCAGCCGAGCGGTACGAGCAGCAGGTTCGCCAGGATGAAGATCAGGTAGATGCCGTACAGCGTCGGCGCCTGCTGGGTGAAGAGGCTCGGGCCGGGTTCCACGCCCTTGACCAGCAGCACGCCGATGAGGATGGCCGTGATCGTGTCGCCGGGGATGCCGAACGCCAGCGTGGGCACGTACGCGGACGCGAGCGCAGCGTTGTTCGAGGAACCGGCGGAGACCACCGGCTGCACGTGGCCGCCGCCGGTGCCGAACAGGTGGCCTTCCTTCGACGCGTTCTTCGTGGCGGCGTACGAGACCCAGGCCGCGACGTCACCACCGGCGCCGGGGAGCGTGCCGACGGCGGAGCCGATCAGGTTGCCGCTGATCATGCTCCGCTTGTACTTCCACAGCGTGCGGACGGTCTCGCGGAGCATGCCCTTCGTCGGCATCCGCCGGCGGGCCGCGCCGAGCGCGGGGTCGATCACGTTGCGGAGGACCTCGGAGAGGCCGAACAGCCCGATCATGGCCGGGATGAAGCTGATCCCGCCCATCAGGGCTTCCTGGCCGAACGTGAAGCGCGCGTACCCGAGCGACACGTCGAGCCCTACGGTGGCGAGGAACAGCCCGAGCAGCAGCGAGATCGCGCCCTTGACCTGCGAGCCGCGGGAGATGATCACCGCCGCCGTCAGGCCGAGGACGGCGATCCAGAAGTACTCGTACGACGTGAAGTTCAACGCGAACGCGGCGAGCGCAGGTGCGGCGGCGATCAGCACTACCGCGCCGAAGATGCCGCCGATCGCCGAACCGATGAGCCCGACGCCGAGGACGAGCGGTCCCTTGCCCGCCTGCGTCAGCCGGTAGGCGTCCTCGGTGTACGCGGCGCTGGCCGGCGTGCCCGGCATCCGTGCAAGCGCCGACGGGATGTCGCCGGCGAAGATGGCCATCGCCGACATGGTGATGATGGCCGCGATCGCCGGCAGCGGCTCGAGGAAGAACGCGATCGGCACCAGCAACGCGGCCGCCAGCGTGGCCGTCAGCCCGGGGATCGCGCCGATGAACAGGCCGTAGACGCCGGAGAGCAGCACGACGACGAGCAGTGTCGGGTCGGCCAGCATCCCGAAGGCGATGCCGAGGTTCTGCAGCATCGTGCGCCTAGCCGAAAGGTCCGGTGGGCAGTGGCACCAGCAGCAGCCGCTGGAACACCAGGTAGATCGCCGCGGGCACCAGGACGGCCGTGCCGGCCGCGACGAGCAGCCGGCCGCCCAGTCGCCAGGACAGTACGAACAGCAGGACGGCCATGGTGAGGGCGAACCCGAGTACGTCGGACATCAGCACGTACCAGACCACCGAGGCGAGCACGAGCCCCGCGTTGATCCAGACGGCCCGGTCCCGCTTCGGCCGGGTGCCCCGCTCGGCCGCGCCGGAACGCAGTCGGACGGTCAACCACCGTACGACGAGCACGAGACCGAAGAAGACCAGCAGGCCGCCCACCACGGTGGGGAAGAGCCCAGGGCCGGGCGCGCCGTCCCTCAGTTCGGGAAACCCCTGCGCGTACACCACGACCGCGGCGCCGAACACCGCCACGGCCGTGCCACCGATCAGGTCACCGACTCCTGGACGGGCCGCGGTCGGTCTCGCCGGGTCCGGTGCCTGGCTCACGACGTGAGTCCCGCCTTCTTCATGATCGCGCCCTTGGACTTGTCCTGCGCGGCCATGAACTTCTCGAACGCCTTGGCGTTACGCCACACGATGCCGAACCCGGCCTTGTTCATGAAGTCCTTGTACGGCTTGCCGTCCACTACCTCCTCGAGGTGGCAGGAGAGCTCGGCGGCGATCTTGGGGTCCATGCCCTTCGGCCCGGCCAGGCCGCGCCAGGCGGACATCTCGTAGTCGATGCCGTCTTCCTCGAGGGTGTGCACGTCGGGGTACTTCGAGTCGCGCTCCGGTGCCATGACGCCGATCGGCTTGACCTTCTTCGCGTCGATCATCGTCTTGTTCTCGACCAGGCTGGACGTGGACACGTCGATGCCGCCGGCCACCAGTTCCTGCAGTGCGGGTGCGGCGCCCTCGCTCGGCACGAACCGGACGGCATTCGGGTCGACGCCGGCCTCGATGAGCATGCCCTTGAGTGCGACGTCCCAGATCCCGCCGCGCCCGGTGCCCGAGGCGGTGAGCTTGCCCGGGTCCTTCTCCGCGGCGTCGATCAGGTCCTCGGCGCTGTTCCACGGCGCGTCGGCACTCACGGTGATGCCGGCCGCGTCGGCGTTGACCTGGCCGATCGGCGTGACGTCCTGGTAGTCGATCTCGGTGAGGCCCTGCCAGTGCATCATGGTGAGCTCGACCGTGATCAGGCCGATGACCGAGCCGTCGCTGCGGCCGTTAGCGATGGCGGAGTGCCCGACGACGCCACTGCCCGCCGTGCGGTTGACGACGTTCACCTGGGTGCCGAGCTTCTTCCGCAGCTGGCTGGCGAGGAACCTGGCGACGCTGTCGGTGCCGCCGCCTGCCGCCCACGGCACGACCAGCTCGATCGGGCGGTTCGGGAAGGTGGGCGCCTTGTCGCAGCCCTTGCCGGCCGCCGCGTCGTCGCCGCCACCGCCGCCGGATCCGCACGCGGCGAGCACGAGGCTGAGGCCGGAGACGAAGGCGGCGAGCCGGACGGCAGGCCTGGTTGCCCTGATCGGTGAGCAGCTGCCGAGGCGTCGTTGCTGTGGCATGCTGACTCCCTTCCGCGTACGCGGTGGAGAAGACGCCTCATGTTCGGCCGGCGGCAATATGCCGGTCAATGGCATGCTCCAACTACTAACTTTCCAGCGTCCGGATGGAACGTGGGACGAGATGGGCCGGATCGAACACGTCACCTGGCTGGAGACGTTCGTGGCGGTCGTCGACTGCGGTGGGTTCTCCGCGGCCGCGGAGAACGTGCACCGGTCGCAGTCGCGGGTGAGCGCCTACGTCGCGGCGCTCGAGCACGCGTTGGGGGTGACGCTGTTCGACCGCAGGCACCGTCCGGTGGTGCTGACGGATGCCGGGGAGGCGTACCTGCCGCACGCCCGTGAGGTGCTGGCGGCTCTCGACCGCGGTGTCGTCGAGGTCGAGTCGGTCACGGGGATCACCCGCGGGAGCATCGCGCTCGGCAGCTACCCGAGCGCAAGCGCAGCCTTCCTGCCAGGCCTGCTGGCGTCGTTCAACAAGAAGTACCCGCAGGTGCAGGTGCACCTGGTGGAACAGGCGACGGTGGACCTGGCCGACTCGCTGAACTCCGGGCAGCTCGACCTGGCGCTGCGCGCGCTGACACCGAAGCAGAACACCGCGGGGTTGGCCTGCCGTCCGCTGTGGCGGGAACCGCTGGTCGCGGTCTTCCCCACCGACCACCCGTTGGCCGGTCGGCCGGAGCCGATCGACGTGACCGCGCTCGCCGGGCACCCGCTCGTCACCATCGGTCAGCTCGGCACCGACATCGAGTACGAGACGCACAAGGCGTTCAAGGCTGCGGTGTGCCCGCCGCACATCGCGTGGCAGACCGACCAACCCCAGACGCTGGCGAACTTCGTCCGCGCGGGTCTCGGCGTCGGCATCACCAACGGGCTGGCGATGCGGGTGTCCGACACGACCGGGCTGCGGGTCGCGCGGGTGGGCGACCCCGACCACGGGCGGACGGTCGGCGTGTTCTGGGATCCCGGCAGGTACATGGCCAGGGCAGCGCAGGTGCTGCTCGAGAACATGCTCAGCGCGCCGGTGCCGGACGGCACGGTCGCCTGTCCGTACGACGATCCGTCCGGCGGATAACTGACAGTTGTAGTTCGCGGTTCACGCGCAGCCGGCCGGTTCCTTAGCATCGGCGGCGTCAGCCGGCGGGCGTCGCCGGCCGGTCGAGTCGTAGGGGGTCCCGATGAGCGCTGCTTCGCTCTCCGACATGGTCGCCAGGTCGGCCGACATCCCGTGGGTGCCGCAGGGGTCGGGCAACGTCTGGTTCAAACCGCTGCGCATCTCGATCGAGCAGAACCGGTGGATCAACCTGTTGATGGTCACCAAGGGCGGGATCGTCAACAGGCACCGGCACCTGTCCGAGGTAGAAGGCTGGGTGATCCAGGGCAGCTGGCACTACCTGGAGCACGACTGGAGCGCGCACCCGGGTGACTTCGTGTACGAGCCGCAGAGCGACGTGCACACCCTGGTCGCCGACGTCGAGGACGAGGACCACCCGATGATCACCCTGTTCTCCATCCACGGCGACATCGAGTACGTGGACGAGAACGGCGACCGGCTCTACATCGAGAACGCGGCGGCGAAGCTGCGCCGCTACCGCGAGCACTGCGAGGCGGAGGGCATCACCCCGCCGGACATCGCGTACTGAGCCGGCCGATGCGCTCGCCGTTCGACCTGCGCGGCCGTACCGCGTTCGTCACGGGTGCCGCGACCGGCATCGGTCAGGCGATCGCGGTTGCCCTGGCGGAGAACGGCGCGGACATGGTGCTCACCTCCGAGCTGGAGAACCTGGACGACACCGCGTCCCTGGTGGTGGCGGCCGGGCGGAGCGCGGAGCGCCGTCGCCTCGACCTGTCCAGGGCGGCCGACATCGAGCCGGTGGTCGCGGACGTGCTCCGCTCCCACCGGGTGGACATCCTGGTCAACGCCGCGGGCATCATCAGGCGGACGCCAGCGCCCGAGCACGGCGAGCAGGACTGGCGCGAGGTGCTCGAGGTCAACCTGACGGCGGCGTTCACGCTCAGCCGGCTGCTCGTCGGCCCGATGCTCGCCCGCGGCCGCGGCAAGGTGATCAACGTGGCGTCCATGCTGAGCTTCCAGGGCGGTCACCAGGCCGTGTCGTACGCCGCGAGCAAGCACGGGCTGGTGGGCCTGACGAGGGCGTTCGCGAACGAGTGCGCGCCGGGCGGCGTCCAGGTGAACGCGGTGGCGCCTGGCTACATCGCCACCCGTACCACCGAGGCGCTGCGCGCCGACCCGGAACGCAGCGCCGAGATCGTCGCCCGGATCCCCGCCGGCCGGTGGGGATCGCCGGCGGACGTCGCCGGCGCCGCGGTGTTCCTCGCGTCCGCCGCGTCGGACTACGTCTGCGGCCACGTGCTTGCGGTCGACGGCGGCTGGATGTCCCGCTGACCGGGATTTGCTGCTCCGTCCGCCGTCCCCACAAACTTATCCACAGGAGTTTCCACATGCCTGTGCAGAGACTTACAGCCGTGTGATTTACCCACAGGCCCTGTCCACATTGGGGACGACCACTACGGAGGGTATCTAAGGTTGACCCGCTCGGTCTGTCCCAGAGAGAGCTGGTCGTCCGACATGTCGTATGAATCGGACCGTTTGGAAATTACGGAGTGTGATTGACGAGGGGAGATCGGCGCGATCCACAGTCGGAGGGCGACGCAGCGATTCTCCCCAGCGTGACGCATAGTTATCCACAAGGCATTCCACAGCCTGAGGATTACTTACACGGATGTAGTTCGGCGTCAGAGGCGCATGAGAACCGCGCCCGCGCCGACCAGGAGCAGCCCGACCGGCACGGCGAGCTGCACCAGCAGCCGGTGCTCCTTCGGCGCGTACGCGTAGCCGGCGGCCACGAGCACGCCAGCGATCAGGCCACCGACGTGGCCCTTCCAGTCGATCGCGTTTACGAAGATGAACGTGATGACCAGGTTGATGGCGATCGTGGTGATGATCCACCGGGTGTCCAGGCGCAGCCGGCGGAACACCATGAAGACGGCGCCGAACAGGCCGTAGATGGCCCCGGACGCGCCCAGCGAGAGCGTCCCCAGCCCGGTGACGGCCAGTGAGAGGGCCGAGCCGGACAGTGCGGAGACCAGGTATAGCACGGCGAACCGCCAGTGCCCGAGCATCCGCTCGAGGTGCGGCCCGACGATGAACAGCGCGTACATGTTCACCAGGATGTGCCACCAGGCGGTGTGCAGGAACGTGCCCGTGAGCGCCCGGTACCACTCGCCCTGCGCGATGCCCACGCCGTAGACCGCGAGCTGCTCGGCGAGCCCGACGACGCCCAGGGTGGCGAGGTAGACCAGCACGTTGATGCCCAGGAACGCCCAGGTCACCCAGGTCGTGCCCGACACGGAGACGCCGCCGAACACGGTCCTGGGTGTACGGGTGGTGTGCTGCCCTTCGCGTACGCACTCCGGGCACTGCTGGCCCACCGGAGCTTCGCGCATGCAGTCCGGGCAGATCGGCCGTTCACAGCGGGTACAGCGCAGATAGGTCTCCCGGTCGGGGTGCCGGTAACACGTCGGCACCGCGCCGGTCGTCGGCTCGTCTGCTGCTGTCATCGCGCTGGCGGTAGGGGATCAGGCCGGACGGCGTTCGATCACGATCTGCTCGACCATCACGTCGTCGACGGGACGGTCCATCCGGTCGGTCTCCGTGGAGCCGATGGCGTCCACGATGTCGAATCCCGCGGTCACCTCGCCGAAGATGGTGTGCCGCCGGTTCAGGTGCGGCAGCGGCGCGCCCGTGGTGATGAAGAACTGCGACCCGTTGGTGCCCGGTCCGGCATTCGCCATGGCAAGCAGGTACTTCTTGTCGAAGACGAGCTCAGGGTGGAACTCGTCCTCGAATTCGTAGCCCGGGCCGCCGCGGCCGTCGCCCTGCGGGTCGCCGCCTTGGATCATGAAGTTGTCGATGACGCGGTGGAAGACCGTCCCGCTGTACAGCGGCTCCGTGGTGTTCTCACGTGTCTCGGGATTCAGCCACTCCCTGCTACCCTCAGCCAACTCAACGAAATTACGTACCGTCTTGGGGGCACGGTTGGGGAACAGCTGGAGCTCGATTTGGCCCTTGGACGTGTGCATGGTTGCGTAGAGCGCGTCGGACACGCAGCCCTCCGGGGTTCGTGAAAGGATCGGTATTGGGTCTGCATCTTCGCACGACACCGGGGAACCCTTATTGAGGAGGGTTACCCGAGGAGATGCGAGAACCAGGCCTATGCAAAACGACAGGTAGTCAGGGGAGGTTCCCGGTGGCCCTGAAGGATAAATCCAAGGGCGCTAGAGCGAAGAAGGCGGCAGCCAAGGGGGCAAGTGCTGCGTCCGACTGGGCGTCACCGCGGCTTGGCTCCGCAAAGGAGCTCGCGTTCACCAAGGCAGGCGAGGCGCGTGACTGGGCTGCTCCTCGGCTCGAAACCGCAGTCGACACGGTCAACGCCGAGGTCGTGCCGCGGGTGCAGAGCGTCGTCAACCAGGCGACCGAGGCCGCAGGCCCAACGCTGCACGAGGCGAAGTCTCGCGGCAGCCGTGCCGTGGCTGCACTGCGGGGTGCGGACGTACCGCCGCCGCCGAAGAAGAAGCGGCGGGTGCGGAAGACCCTGCTGATCTTGCTGGGGGTGGCGGTCGCCGGTGGCGCCGCCGCCGCGGTGTGGTCGCGCAGGAACGCGGACGGCTTCGATTACTACTCGCTGCCGGCCGACGACTTCGGCCACAGCGAGAACACAAACGGCACGGCCGGAAAGCATGCGCCCGCGACCGAGCGGGCGGACGCGGATCCCGGCCAGCCGGCGATGCCGAACACGGATCCCGATAACTGAGGCCGAACGAGGCCGGATAGACCGAAGGCACGATGGACGAGCCCCGAGTCTCGCCATCGTGCCTCCGGTGTGCGGGCCGTACCCATGTGCCCCGGCACTGGGCACGGCCCGCGTTCGCTGACCGCGTAAACCTGGAACCCAGTTGGGTGGGGGACCTGTAGGTGAGTTCCGGGTCGGCCGGGTCAGCGACGTAGCGCGCTCGCCAGTGGAGCGGAGTCGTTGCCCTCTTCCGGGATGATCAGCCAAGCGGCGAGGTACACGAGTGCGCCGATGCCGTTGGTGACGATCGCCAGGATGACCGCGATGACGCGGACCAGGGCGACGTCGAAGTTGAACTTGGTTGCGATCCCGCCACACACACCGCCGAGCAGCTTGTGCTCGCGGGAGCGGCGGAACTTGCCGGTTGCTCCGGCTTCAGGTGCGGTGGTCGCAAGCTCTGGAGCTGCGTTCTGGTAGCTGGTCTGTGTCGTGTCCATGGCTCAAGCATGCTCGGCCGGCGAGGCCACGACCATCGGGAACCACCCTGGTCAGACCCTGATCCGCGGCGTCCTCGCACCGGACGCGCGGTGGTACGTGGGGTCGGGGTACGGGCTAGCGCCACCTGGTGGACATGATGAACCCGATGACGACCAGGCCGAACCCGACGGCCAGGTTGAGCCGGTCCAGGTCCTTCATGCCGGGCACCTGGTCGCCCGCGACGTAGTAGACCACGATCCACGCGACCCCGATGAACCACAGGGCGAGCATGCTCGGCACGAGCCAGGCTGGACTGGGCTCCTTCGCCTTCGACCGCTGCGGCGGGGTGTAGACCGCCTTCTTGCGGGCGCGTGACTTGGGCATGTGATCCGGTCTCCTAGCGTTGGTTCCCACCAGGCCGCGGCCGGTGACGTCCCGCCCCGACCTGGGACGTTGCACAGCGCGACGAAGTGAACTCCACCCAGTAGGTTCTCCTCGGCCGCACTTACTAGGTAGCGTAGCTGTTGATCGGGGGGCCGTGCCCACTCGGCCCCGCGCCGCGGTGGGGCACGGTGACCGGCCCCACCGTTCGCGCAGACGGGGAGGGTGCGCGTGGCACGTGATGACCGCTTGTCGTGGCGGTACGCCGTACCGGCGGTGCTGCTGGTTGCGGGGATGCTCTTCGGCACCGGCGCGAGCAGCGCCAGGTCCGACGTCGGCAGTGGCCGGCAGGAGGAGCTGTCCGGGCTGGTCAACCAGGAGAACCGCAAGGTCAAGGCGTACGACAAGCAGGTCGAGCAGCTGCAGCGCGACGTCGACCGCGCGAGTCGTACCCGGGCACGCGACGACAAGGTCACCGCCGAGGCGCAGCGCCGCTCGGACGACCTGGGCAAGACCGTCGGACTCGAGCCGGTCACCGGCGAGACGGTGCGGATCTCCCTGGACGACGCGCCGCGGTCCCGCAGCCGCGACCCGGGCAGCGTGCCCCCTGACTACCTGGTGGTGCACCAGCAGGACGTGCAGGCCGTCGTCAACGCCATGTGGGTGGGTGGCGCGAGTGCGGTGCAGGTGATGGACCAGCGGTTGATCTCCACCAGCGCGGTGCGCTGCGTCGGCAACACCCTGTTGCTCGGCGGCAAGGTCTACTCGCCGCCGTTCACCGTCACCGCCGTCGGCGACACCGACAAGCTGCTCGCCGCGCTGGGCAGGGAACCCGGTGTCCGGCTCTACAAGCAGTACGTGGACACGTACGGGCTGGTGTACAAGGTCGAGCGGCTCGGCACCACGACGATCCCCGGCTACGAAGGCACCCTGGACCTGAAGCACGCCAACGGCCCGAGTTCTTAGATGTGCGGAGTCGTAACCGGCGCCGGCGTGTCACAATGCGCCAGTGGCACGTGTGATCGTCGTGGACAACTACGACAGCTTCGTTTACAACCTGGTCCAGTACCTGCAGCAGCTCGGTGTGGCCTGCGAGGTGCGGCGCAACGACGAGGTGACCCCGGAGGAGGCTTTCGACTTCGACGGCATCCTGGTCTCGCCCGGCCCAGGCACCCCGGAGGACGCCGGCGTCTCGGTCGCCATGGTCGAGTACGCGGTGGCGACCGGCAAGCCGCTGCTCGGCGTGTGTCTCGGCCACCAGGCGCTCGGCGCGGCGTTCGGTGCCACCGTCAGCCAGGCGCCTGAGCTGCTGCACGGCAAGGTCAGCCAGGTGCACCACGAGAGCCAGGGGGTGCTCGGCGGGCTGCCGTCACCGTTCACCGCCACCCGCTACCACTCGCTCGCCGTCGAACGCGACACGCTGCCCGGCGAGATCGAGGTGACCGGCGAGACCGAGTCCGGGGTCGTGATGGCCATGCGCCACCGCGACCTGCCGCTCGAGGGCGTGCAGTTCCACCCGGAGTCCGCCCTCACCGAGCACGGCCACCTGCTGCTCGCCAACTGGCTGATCTCCTGCGGCGACGCGGACGCCGTCCGCCGGGCCAGGCAGCTGCCGCCGGTGCTGCCGACCGCATCGGCAGCCACCGGCTGACCTGCTTCAGTCGCAGCCCAGCGGGTTCGTGCAAGGTGAGCTGGGCGACGAGCCACCGCTCGGCGTCGGCTCGCCCGTCGGCTCGTCGGTAGGTTCGTCTTCCGGTTCCTCCGCGACGGTGATCGTCACCTGGGAGCCCTTCGCGCTTTGGGTGCCGCCTTCTGGGGACTGGGCGATCACCTCGCCGGCCTCGGTCTCCGAGGTCGTCTGGTAGACGGTGCGCACGCGGAAGCCGCCCTGGGTGAGCTCGGCCTTGGCCTGCCCCTCGCTCTCGCCGACCACGTCGGGCACCTCGATGGTGCCGGACGAGACGACCAGGTTGACCGTGCTGCCCGCGCTCACCTGCTCCCCCGACGCCGGGTCGGAGCTGAGCACGGTGCCCTTCCGCTTCCCCGACGCCGTCTTCGACACCTGCCCGACGTCGAGGCCGGCGCCCTCGAGCGCGGTGACCGCTTGGCGACGTGTCTTGCCCACAAGTGGTGGGACGTTGACCTGCTTCTCGCCCTTGGAGACGGTCAGGGTGACGGTGCTGCCCTTGGTGGCCCGCTTCTTCGCGTCCGGGGCCTGGGAGATGACGTTGCCCTCCGCGACCTTCTTGCTGAACTTCTCCTCGGTCTCGACATTGAAGCCGGCTTGTTTGAGCTCGGTGGTGGCGGCGCCGACGGCGTCACCGACCACGTCGGGCACCGCGACCCGCCTCGGGCCCTCGTCGTCCTGCATCGCGCCCCAGGCGGCGAGGCCCAGGATGAGCGCGATCACCAGGCCGAACGCCAGCAACGTGAACAGCAGCGCCCTGCGGCTCTTCTTCTTCCTGCGGTGCCCCGGCTGCCGGTCGTCACTCGGGTCCATCAGGGCCGTCGCGCCGGCGGCGCCGCCGAGGTACTCGGTCGGGTCGTTGTCGAGCACCGGCGTGGCGTGCACCGGGAGCCCGCCGAGGGCCCGCTCGAGGTCCGCGCGCATGTCGTCGGCGTTCGCGTACCGGTTGTCCGGGTTCTTCGCGAGCGCCTTCAGCACGATCGCGTCCACCGAAGGCGGCACGTCCGGGTTGAGGTGCGACGGCGGGGTCGGGTCCTCCCGCACGTGCTGGTACGCGACCGACACCGGCGAGTCGCCGCTGAACGGCGGGCTGCCGGTCAGCAGTTCGTACAGCACGCAGCCGGTCGAGTACAGGTCGCTGCGCGCGTCGACCTTCTCGCCGCGCGCCTGCTCCGGGGAGAGGTACTGCGCCGTGCCGATGACCTGCGCGGTCTGCGTCATGGTCGCCTGCGCGTCGGACACCGACCTGGCGATGCCGAAGTCCATCACCTTGATCTCACCGGAACCGGTGAGCATCACGTTCGCCGGCTTGATGTCGCGGTGGATGATGCCCATCCGGTGGCTGTACGACAGCGCCTTGAGCACACCGGCGGTGATCTCCAGTGCACGGTCAGGCATCAGCCGCTGGGTGTCCTGGAGGACGTCGCGCAGCGTCTGGCCCTCCACGTACTCCATCACGATGTACGGGGTCGCCGTGCTGTCGACCATCTCTTCGCCGGTGTCGTACACCGCAACCACGGCCGGGTGGTTCAGCTGGGCCGCGGACTGTGCCTCGCGGCGGAACCTGGCCTGGAACGTGGGGTCGCGCGCCAGGTCGGTGCGCAGCGTCTTCACGGCGACATCCCGTTCCAGCCGGATGTCGCGCCCATGATGAACCTCGGCCATGCCGCCGCGACCGACGACATTGCCCAGCTCGTAGCGTCCCCCGAGCACACGAGGTTCGCTCATGTCCACGTCCCGTTCCAGTAAGTGATCAGCTCTACGGCCGATCGTGCCATGTTCACTGGTTGATCACCGACTGCATCACCGATCGGGCGATCGGTGCCGCGATCTGCCCACCGGTCGCCTCCGATCCCATGCTTCCACCGTCTTCTACGACGACTGCCACCGCGACCTGCGGGTTGTCCGCCGGCGCGAATCCGGTGAACCAGGCGTGCGGGGGTTGCCCGGTGCCGTGCTGTGCGGTGCCGGTCTTGCCGGCGACCTTCGTACCGGACATCTGCGCCGAGGTACCGGTGCCGCTCTCGACCACGGATTCCATCATCTTGGTGAGCTGCCTCGCCACCTCGGGCGAGACGGCGCGCCCGTGGCTCTGCGGGTCGGCGCTCTCGATCGTCTTCAGGTTCTGCGCCCTGACCTCGTCCACCACGTGCGGCTCCGTCAGGTCGCCGTCGTTGGCGATCGCCGAGCTGACCATGGCCATCTGCAGTGGTGTAGCGGCCACCTCGTACTGGCCGACGGCCGACAGGGCGGTCTGCGCCTTGTCCGGGTCCTCCGGGAACACCGACTGCTCAGCGGGCATCGGCACCTCGAAGCTGTCGCCGAAACCGAACCGCTCCGCCTGCTGACGCACGGCATCGTCGCCGAGCTTCACCCCGAGCTTCGCGAACGCTGTGTTACAAGAGATGGTCAGTGCGTCCTCCAGGGACGACTGCTGGCCGTCGCCGCAGATCTCGCCGCCGAAGTTGTTCAGCGGCGTCTGGGTGTTGGGCAGCTGGTACTGGGTGGGTGACGGCACCATGGTGTCCGGCGAGTACTTGCCGCTGGACAGCGCGGCCGCGGCCGTGACCAGCTTGAACGTCGACCCCGGCGGGTACCGGCCCTGTAGTGGCCGGTTCACCAGGGGAGCGTTGTCGTTCTTCGCCAGCCGCTTCTGCACCCGGTTGACCTCGTCGGTGTCGTGCCCGGTCAGCTTGTTCGGGTTGTACGACGGCGAGGTGGCCATCGCGAGGATCGCGCCGGTCTTCGGGTCGAGCGCGATGACCGCGCCCTGATACCCCTTCAGGGCCTGGTACGCCGCGCGCTGGGCCCGCGGCCGCAGGGTCAGCTGCACGGTCGCTCCCCGCGGCTTGCGACCCTGGAACAGGTCGATGGTGCGCCGCACGAACAACCGGTCGTCCTCGCCGGAGAGCATGGAGTTCTCGGCGCGCTCGATACCCGTGGCGTTGTACAGGCCGTAGAAGCCGGTGGCCGGTGCGTACATCGGGCCGTTCTTGTAGATCCTGCGGTACTTGTACGCGTCGTCGGTACGCACGGACGTCGCGATCGCCTGCTCGCCCGCCACGATGTCGCCGCGCTCGCGCGCGTACGAGTCCATCAGCGTACGGCTGTTGCCAGGCTTCTCCCGCAGGTTCGAGGCGTTGATGACCTGCACGTAGTTGGCGTTCGCCAGCAGCAGGGCGAACAGCGCCAGGATGGCGATGGAAAGGCGGCGAAGCGGCTTGTTCACCTGGTGAACACCTCCGTAGCGGCCTCGGATTTGCGGTCACCGCCGCGATCGGCGGCGGCGCGCTCGCCGACCGGCCGGCGGGCCGCGTCGCTGATCCGCAGCAGCAGCGCGAGCAGCGCCCAGTTGGCGACCAGTGACGAGCCGCCCTGGGAGAGGAACGGCGTGGTGAGACCGGTGAGCGGGATCAGCTTCGTGACACCGCCGATGACCACGAAGATCTGTAGGCCCATGCTGATCGACAGGCCGGCCGCCAACAACTTGCCGAACCCGTCGCGTACGGCCAGCGCCGTACGCATGCCCCGGGCGACGATCAGCATGTAGACGATGAGCAACGCCATCACGCCGGCGAGCCCGAGCTCCTCGCCCAGCGACGGGAAGATGTAGTCGCTCTTCGCGTACGGGATGAGGTCCGGGCGGCCCTGGCCAAGGCCGGTGCCGGTGAGGCCGCCGTGTGCGAGCCCGTACAGCCCCTGGATAATCTGGCCGGCCTCGTCCGGGTACTTGAACGGGTCGAGCCAGATGTTCACCCGTAGTTGCACGTGCGAGAACAGCGAGTACGCGAGGAACGCGCCGCCGACGAACAGCAGCACGCCGATGATCAGCCAGCTCACCCGCTCGGTGGCGATGTAGAGCATGGCGACGAAGATGCCGAAGAACAGCAGGGACGAGCCGAGGTCCCGCTCGAACACCAGGACACCCAGGCTGGCCAGCCAGGCGACCAGCACCGGCCCCAGGTCCTTCGCCCGCGGCAGGTCGATGAACAGCACCCGCCGGCCGGCCAGGCTGAGCACGTCGCGCTTGGTCACCAGGTAGCCGGCGAAGAAGACGAGCAACAGCAGCTTCGCGAACTCGCCTGGCTGGATGGAGAACCCGCCGATCTTGATCCACAGCTTCGCGCCGTTGACCTCGGACATGGCGTCCGGCAGGACCGCCGGGATCGCGAGCAGCAGCAGACCGGCCGCGCCCGCCGTGTACATGAAGTTGCGCAGCGTCCGGTGGTCGCGGATGAAGAACAGGACCAGCACGAACAGCACGATGCCGAGCATCGTCCAGATGAACTGCATGCCCGCGCCGCCGTCGCCGACGGAGAGATCCAGCCGGTGGATCATCACCAGGCCGAGGCCGTTGAGCAGGAACACGCACGGCAGCAGCACCGGGTCGGCGTACTTGGCGAAGAACCGGACGAACAGGTGCGTGATGGTCGCGATCAGCACCAGACCGCCCGCGTACCAGGCGATGTCGGGCGGCAGCCGGTCGTTCATGACGACCTCGACGTTCGCGAACGCCACCAAGCCGATCAAGGTGGCGAACACGAGCATCGCCAGCTCGACGTTGCGCCGCGACCGGACGCGCGGCGCTGGTTCCTGCGGCCGACCCTCGGCCGCGGCGGACGTCACGGCGAACACGCCCCGGTGGTCGGTTTCGCGGAGCTGCCCGGCTTCGACTCATCGCGCTTGCGGTCAGCGCACTCGGCCGCCTCCTCGCCGAGCCGTTGCGCCGCGGCGTACGCCTCGGCGCGGTCGTCGACGTCGATCGTCGCCTTCACCCGGCGCTTCTCGTAGGCAGGTAGGTCCGACAGCCGGATGTCCGTGCGCTCGACCAGCTGGTTCAGCTGCAACGGGCCGATCGGCTGGGAGAGTCCGCGGTAGATCGCGACGTTGCCGTCGTCCTCGCCGATGTAGTACTGGCTCATGCTGACCTGCCAGGCCGCGAAGACCAGCCCCACCACGAGGACGAGGGCGATGACCGGCACGGCGATCCACAGCCAGGGTCGCCGCCGGGGCGGGGGTAGCGGCTCCTCGTACTCGACCGCCTCGACCTGCGGTGGCGTGGTGAGCGCCGCCGCACGGCTCGCGGCGGAGTCGCTGGCGGAACTCGCCTGCGGCGCCTCGCTGGCCGCGCCTGCGATCACCGGATAGTCCAGGCCGGTGGTCGACTCGACCACGTCGGCGATGACGCAGGTGATGTTGTCCGGGCCGCCACCGCGGTTCGCCAGGTCGATCAGGTGACCGGCGATGGCCTCGAGCGGGTCCTGCCGCGTGAGCTCCTGGCCGATCGTCTCCTCGGTGACGACACCGGTCAGGCCGTCGGAGCACAGCAACCAGCGGTCGCCGAAGCGCGCCTCGTGCATGTTCAGGTCCGGTTCGACCGAGCCGCTGGTGCCCAGCGCGCGCAGCAGCAGCGAGCGCTGCGGGTGGACGGCGGCCTGCTCCTCGGTCAGCTTGCCCTCGTCGACCATCGACTGGACGAGCGTGTGGTCCTTCGTCACCTGGTGGAGTTGCCCGTCGCGCAACAGGTAAGCGCGCGAGTCGCCGATGTGGCCGAGGCAGAACCTGTTGTTGGAGAAGAGCAGCGCCGTGACCGTCGTGCCCATGCCCTCGAGCGAGGAGTCCGCCTCCACCATGCCACGGACGGACGCGTTCGCCTCGGTGATCGTCGCGCGGAGCGCGCCCTCCAGGTCGCTGCTCGGCACCTCCTCGTCGAGCCGCGCCAGCGCAGCGATCGCCGTCGCGCTCGCTACCTCACCATGGGCGTGCCCGCCCATGCCGTCCGCGACGGCGACCAGGTTCGGGCCCGCGTAGGCAGAGTCCTGGTTGACCTTACGGAGCAACCCGACGTCGGAAGCGGCTGTGTACCGCAGGCTCAACGTCATCGGCCCTGCCCTAGGACGGCGTGCCTGCAGTGAGCTCGGGTTGTTGAGTTAGGTGCACGATCAGGCATTCTGGCAATCCGCCTCGAGGTCCTGGGGGTGGCGAACGGACGCTGAACGATAGAGGCTAGCGTCAGTGTCGCATGCCCGGGTGAGGTCACCCCGCCAGAGGTCGACCGCCGGCGCTCACGCCGCTCGCTCACGCGTCAGACCCGTCGTAGCCGCGCCGTCGGCTCGTCGTCGGGGTCGGCACCGGACACGTCCTCCGCCGCGGCACCCACGAGCATCGGCTCGCCGGGCGACGCGGCCTCCTCGACATCGGCGATGACGCAGGTGATGTTGTCCGGCCCGCCGGCCTCGTTGGCGAGCTCGATCAGCCGGTTCACCAGCTGCTCGGCCGGGGCTGCACCGCTGATGGTCTGCTCGATCAGCGCCCCCGCGACGTAGTCGGAGAGCCCGTCCGAGCACAACAGCCACCGGTCGCCGGGGCGCACCTCGTGCGCCGTGACGTCGGCCTCCACGTCGCCCCTGCCGTTGATGGCGCGCAGGATCACAGAACGCTGCGGGTGCACCGCGGCTTCCGCGGGTGTCAGCTGGCCGTTGTCGACCAGCGCCTGCACCAGTGAATGGTCCTTGCTCACCTGGCGCAGCGAGTCGTCGCGGAGCAGGTACGCGCGGGAGTCACCCACCTGCGCGAGATACAGCGCCGCGTCGCCACACAACAACGCCGTCAATGTCGTGCTCATGCCCTGCAGTGCCGGGTTGGCGTCCGCCATCTCCTGCAGCCGGTGATCCGCGGCGCTGATCGCCGACCGCAGCGCGTCCGGCGCCTCCGCGTCGGGCACCACGTGGTCGAGCCGGGCCAATGCGTCGATGGTGACGGCGCTCGCCACCTCACCGTGCACGTTCCCGCTCACGCCGTCCGCGACGGCGGCCAGCCGCGGACCCGCGTAACCGCTGTCCTGATTGTCGCTACGCATCAGGCCCGTGTCGGAGGCGGCCACGCACCGCAAGGTGATCGTCATCGGCGCAGCTCGAGTACGGTCTTCCCGATCCGGATCGGCTCCCCCACAGGCACCGGGGTAGGCCTACCCACCTTGCCTCGCCCGAGAAACGTGCCGTTGGTCGAACCCATGTCCTCGAGCATCCATTCACCGTCGTAGGGAACCAGCTGAGCGTGCCGGGTCGACGCATAGTCGTCGTCGATCACCAACGTCGAGTCACTTGCCCGACCCATCGTGATCGGCCGGTCGCCCAGCTGCAGCGTAGTACCGGCAAGGGCGCCGTCGGTGACGACCAGACGACTCGGCGCATGCTTCCGCCGGGTCGGCTTCGCCGGCTTCGGCTGCGGCACCCGCGGCCTGGCCGTGGTACGCGGAGCGACCTTCGCACCGAACAGGTCCCTGCGGATCACGCCGTAACCGGCGAGCACGAACAGCCAGAGCAGCACCAGCAGAGCGAGTCGGATGAGCGTCACGGTGAGCAGCGACATACGGGCCTGGACCTCCGGCTAGCCGACGACGCGGAAAGTCAGGGTAGTCCGCCCGAACTGGACACGCGAACCGTCGTACAACGACGCACGGCGCACCGGACGACCATCCACCACCGTGCCGTTCGTCGATCCCAGGTCGGTCACCACGCACTCGCCGTTGCTGAGCCTGATCTCCGCGTGCTTCCTCGAAATCCCCGGATCGGTGATCTTTATGTCGCTGTCGCTACCCCGTCCGACGACGTTGACACCCTCCGCGACCCAGCCGATCACCGTGCCGTCGGCGGACTCCAGGTGCGCCTGCTGGCGCGGACGCAACGGTGTGACGCGGGTCTGGTCGTCGTCCGCGGCCTGCTGGTCCTGCCCGAGCGGCGGCGCGAGTACCGCGGCAGCCGCCGGCTGCGCCGCACCGGGGCGGTCCGCGGCCTGCACGCCGCTTCGCACTCGGAACACACCGGTCTTCAGGTCCTCGGCATGTCGGAACTGGACGTGTATCGGACCGACCAGGTGGTACCCCTCCTCGTCGGCGTGCTCACGCACAACCGTGGCGAGCTCCGTGCCGAGACTGTCGGAGTAGACGGACAACCGCTCGTGGTCGGTCTCACCGATCTCGACGATGAAGTCGTTCGGCACCAGCACCCGGCCCTTGCCGATGATCGCCGCACGGTCGTCGACCTCACGCGCCAGCGCGCGGGCCACCTCGACCGGCTGCAACTCGGACTTGAACGCACGCGCGAACGCGCCCTCGACCATCCCCTCCAGGCGTCGCTCGAACCGTGACCAGACACTCATGGCGCCGCCCAGCCCGGCACTGCGCCGCCGCCGTCGACAACCGCGCCAGTCCGTGCTCGCTGGCCTCCGTTGATGGCGCGCCCCCTTTCTCGTTGCGCGGCGCGATCACTCGCCACGCCTCTGCCTGCCGACGGTAAACCGCCTCTGAACAGCATGGTATCGGGGCCACCCACACCCCGGGGACACTCTGCCGGCCCGTGCTAGCCTTCTTGCGGTCATCCCGGGCGAGTGGCGGAATGGCAGACGCGCACGGTTCAGGTCCGTGTGTCCGAAAGGACGTGAGGGTTCAACTCCCTCCTCGCCCACGAGCTGGCCTCCCCTGTTCGTTGGTCTTTGACCAACTTCCCGGAGGCCGCGACTATACCGGGGGGCCGAGCCCCCCGGACCCCCCACGTTCCCGGGTCTTTGTGGAACCGACTTTCCTTGCCTTCGCTTTGCTCGGCGCGCAACCGGCCGGGCAGGTTGCTGCCCGGCCGGTTGCACGTGAAACGTTAGGCGTCGGTGCGGTTGCCGCGTCTCGGCTTGGTTGGGCGGCGGGGGCGGCGGCTGTTGTTGCGGCGGGTGGGGCGCTCCGCCGCCGGCGGTTGCTTGACTATTACCGGTACGCCTGAGGTGGCTAGCTCGTCGACTGTGTCGTCGCCGGGGCGGACGTTGACTACGTCGGCGTCGACCTGGGCGTCGCTGTGGAGCTGGGTGACGAACCGGCGCTCCGCCGGCTGCACGAGCGAGAGCACGGTGCCTTCTGCGCCGGCGCGCGCGGTGCGCCCGGAGCGGTGCAGGTAGTCCTTGTGGTCGGCGGGCGGGTCGTAGTGCACGACCAGGTCCACGTCGTCGACGTGGATGCCGCGTGCGGCCACGTCGGTCGCGACCAACACCCGGGGCGAGCCCGCGGTGAAGCCGGCGAGCGCGCGGGCGCGCTGCGGCTGGGAGCGGTCGCCGTGGATGGCCGACGCCGCGATGCCGAACTGACCGAACCTGGTGGCGAGCCGGTCCGCGCCCCGCTTGGTACGGACGAAGAACAGCGACCGGCCAGGGCGGCCCGCTACCTCCGCGGCGACCGGCAGCTTGTCCTCCGAGGTCACCATGAACACCCGGTGGGTCACCGACTCCACCGGTGCCGCCGCGTCCGCGACCGCATGGAGTGCGGGGTCGGTCAGGAACTTGTTCACCAGGCCGTCGACGCCGCGGTCGAGCGTCGCGGAGAACAGCATCCGCTGGGCGTCGGGCGCGGTCTGCTCGAGCAGCTCCGTGACGGCCGGCAGGAACCCGAGGTCGGCCATGTAGTCGGCCTCGTCGAGGACGGTGACGCTGGCCCGGTCGAGCTGGCACACCCCGCGACCGACGAGGTCGAGCAGCCGGCCGGGCGTCGCGACCACCAGGCCGACGCCACGGCGTAGCGCGGTGATCTGCTTGCCCATCGGGGCGCCGCCGTAGACGGCGGCCAGTTGTACGCCCACCGCCCGGCCGAACGGTTCGAGCACGCTGGTGACCTGCTGCGCGAGCTCACGCGTGGGTACCAGGACCAGACCGTGCGGCCGGCGTGCGGCCGGCCGGGATATGCCGGCCAGCGTGGCCAGCATCGGCAGCCCGAACGCGAGCGTCTTGCCGGAGCCGGTCTGGGCCCGGCCGAGCACGTCCCGGCCGGCGAGGCCGTCGCGCAGCGTGCGGGCCTGGATGGGGAACGGGACGGTCAGGCCGGCGCGGGTGAGCGCCTCGACCAGCCGGTCGGGCAGGCCGGCGGCCGCGAACGTGTCGGGTAGGCCTTCGCCCGGTGCGTCGACGGTGGCGTCGAGCGCGCGTTCCAGGACGGACTTGTGGTCGGGTTTGGTTGGCTGGTGTTCGTGCCGGCGTTGCTGCGGCCGGTTACGGCGGCGCGGGGCAGAGTTACGACGGCGAGGACGACTTTCGGGCATGCTGCAGGGAACTCCATCGGGTACGTGGGCCGTGTCAGGCTCGGCCATCCGCACTCGGCACACCAAGAGTCTGCTGCCGGAAACGCAAGCGAGAAGAAACGACCATATGGGCGGCTCGCCCACGGGAGGAACGGTTCAAACTGACCGTTGCTGCACCCAGTCTACCGGTACCGTCGGCGGACCGGTCAGGCGATGAGCATTCGCTCGGCGTGCCGCCTGCGGATGAGGCTCTCGCCGTAGACCCCGGCCAGCCGTTTTGCGTACGCCTGCGGGGTGTTCCTGCGGGCTCGCGCCCGGCCGGCCTCCCCGGCCAGCCAGGCCAGCCGGTGGTCGGTGAGTGGCTGGGTCAACGCGGCGGCGTACTCCGCCGGTTGGTGGCCGCCGAACAGGGTCGCGCCGGCGAGCGGGCCACTGCGGTGGAGCGCCTCGTCGGCGAGCACGACCGGCAGCCCGGCGAGCGCCGCCTCCTGCACCACGAGCCCCTGGGTGTCGGTGCGGGAAGGGAACGCGAACACGTCGGCGGCGGCGTACGCCTCCGCGACGGCGCTCGGCGGCAGCTGGCCGGTGCGTACGGTGCGCTCGGCGATCCCGGACCTCGCGATCAGCCGGTCGACCCAGCGGTCGTCGTGGGTGGAGCCGACGAGCACCAGCCGTGCGGTGGGTAGCTGCGCGAGGATCTCGCCGAACGCCGGGGTGAGCAGGTCGATGCCCTTCTCCCGGTTCAGCCGGCCGACGTACAGCACGGTCGGCTCGTCCGGCCCGATCCGGTAGCGGGCACGGAAGTTGGCGCGCGCGTCCGGGCCGGTGGCCGGCAGCGTCACCCCGGTCGGCACGATGCGCAGCCGCGGGAACGTCAGCGACGTCCCCGCCCGGCGCAGCACGGCGTCGGTCGGCACGATCACCGTGTCCGCGGTGCCGTAGAGCAGCTTCGTGGCGGCCTCGACCACCGTGCGGCGGTACACTTTCGGCGACCAGCTGTGGTCCTTGCGCGGTGACGGCATGCCAAGCCGGCGGGCGTAGCACCGCAGCAGCCCGGCGAGGATGTGCGGCGGCAGCCGGTACGCGTCCGCGTACGCACAGAGGTCGGTGTGGTACGTGAGTACCAGCGGCAGCGTCAGGGCCCGGGCGGCGAAGATGCCGAGCAGCCCGATGGGGCCCGGTGTGTGCACGTGGATCACGTTCGGCTGCCAGCGCGCCACCCGCTCCACGTGCCGGCCGCGCGGCCATGTGCCGATCCGGAACTGGGCGATCCCGCACGGCAGCGAAGGCAGCCTGAGCAGGGTGTCGGTGGCGTCCTGGTCGTGGTGGCGGGGGACGACGACGAGGCTCTCGTGCCCGATCTCGTCCATCGCGGTGGTCAGCGTCTGCACCGCTGTGACCACCCCGTCACGGCGGGGCACCCATGTATCCGTGAAATGGGCGACCCGGATTGGCCCGGGAGGTGCCATCACTCCACGGACTGTAGCCGGTAAACCGACTGACTGTAAGGGCGGGCAGATAACCGATGGATAAAAGCGGGCAGAAAGTGCGTTCGACGTGCTACTCCGCGGTGATGCTGCTCGCCAGCACCCGGCCGAGACCGGTCCTGGTCGCGACCACCGTGAGCTTGTCATCGGTGCTCAGCGCGTGGTCAGCGGACGGCGCCCAGTCGAGTACCTGCTCGCCGTGCCGGCGCAGCCCGATGACCGGACCTTCCCCGGCTCGTGCACGTCCGCGATCCGGTGTCCGTACAGCGGTGACCCGGGCCGTACGGGCACCTCGGCGATGAGCAGCACCCGGCGACCGACCGGCAGCGTGCCGAGCACCTCGCGCTCGAGCATCGCGGCGGCGAACGCCGGTGCGGCGAGGTAGGAGACGCTGCGAGAGATGTCCACGTCGAACTCGTTCTGCAGCCGGTCCGCGAGGTCGTCGTCGCCGATGCGCAGCACCAGCCGCAGGTCCTCGCGTAGTTCGCGCGCCTGCAGTCCGGTCTCCAGGTTCGTGATGTCGTCGCTGGTCACGGCCAGCAGCGCGCGGCAGCGGTTGACCCCCGCGGCGCGCAGCGTTTCCTCGCTGGTGGAGTCGCCGATGATGACGGGGATGCGCAGTTTCTTGCTCCGCGCCACGGGGACGCCGAGCGCGTTCTCGCTGCCCTCCACGCAGACGACGGGGACCCCGAGGTCGTGCAGCCGGCGGATCACCCGGGTACCCACGTTGCCGAGGCCGACCACCACGACGTGCCCGTGGTACGGCAACGGCCGCCTGGTGCCGTACGGGTTCACCCGCGAGCCCACCACGGAGTCGACGACCGCCGCGGTGAGCAGCGGGATGATGGAGATGCCGACGACGGTGACGAGGATCTGGGTCGCCTTCGTCACCTTGCTGAGCTCGCGGTCCGGGTCGGTGGCGCCCGCGGCGTCCAGCAGGGTCAGGTAGATGGCGTCCCAGACCGTGTAGTTGCCGTCCAGCGCGAACAGCACGGTGCCGAGCACCAGCAGCACAACCATCAGCAGCAGCGCGAACCGCAGCCGGCCGTTGACCATGGTGCGCAGCTGCTGGGGTGCCGTACGCAGCTGCCGGCGCAGCGTGGTGAACCAGGCCGGGCTGCCGTCGGCGACGGCGAGTACCAGGTCGGCGTCCTCCTGGTTGTCCGGCAGCAGGTCCGGCCGTTCGGCGCTGAGATTGTTCGCCAGGCCACAGATCACGCTGTGCTTGCGCGCCCTGCGCCGGCGCGTGGCGTACAGCGTCCGGCCGGGCAGCCGGACGTGGTTGACGCTCATCGCGTCGTCCATCGCTCCCGCCACGAACGACGGTGCGGCGACGCCGGAGTCCGACAGCGAGACGCAGTCGCCGAACAGCCGGCTGACCTTGCTGCCCAGGCTGGTGTTGAAGAAGTGGATGACCAGCCGTACGTCCGGGTTGAGCTCGCGGGCCCGCAGGCCCACGTGGATGTTGCCGACGTCGTCCTGGTTCACGATGGCGATGGCGCGGGCGGACTCGATGTTCGCGGCCCGCAGGGCGTCCTCGTCGCAGACGGCCGCCTCGACGACGTTGGCGTCCTTCAGCGCGCTGATCCGGCGCCTGTCGGCGCGTTTCATCGGCGGCAGGATGACCGTGACGTTCTCGTCGAACCGGCTGGTGAGTTCCTCGACCAGCCGGAACGCCAGAGGCGTCTCGCCGTAGACGATCAGATGCCCGGGACGCGGCGGTCTACGGAGGGGGAGGGGCACTTGTTGATCTTAGTGAGGACCGTCGCCGCTCGCTGGTTGTCCCGCCGCCGGTTACGTTGCGTCACTGCCCGCCGTACATCTCGGGGAGGCGCGGCACCGGTGCGAACTGCGTCAGCTGACGTACACCAGGTGCCGCCCCAGGGACGACGACGGTGGCCCGGTCTCGGCGGACGATCGAGGTGGTGAGGGACAGACATCGAGGGAGTTGCCATGACCGACAACGCGGACCGACGACGGCGGCTACGCATCGGCGACGCCGAGCGCGAGGCGGCCATCCGGGATCTGGGTGAGCATTTCGCCGCCGGCCGGTTGAGCGAGGACGAGCACAGCGAACGCATCGAGCAGGCGTCGGCGGCGCGCACCCAGGAGGAGCTCGACGCCGTCTTCACCGACCTGCCGCGCGACTCGGACGAGTCTGCGGCCGGCGAACAGCAGGCACAGTGGCACGGCCCGCCGTGGGCCCAGCACGGTCCGCCGCCGTGGGCAGCGTGGGGACCGCAGGGCGGCCCACCGCGGCGGGGCGGGATCGGCAAGGCCTGGCGCTGGTTGCCGGTGCCGTTCCTCGTGCTCGCGGTGCTGGGCGCGGCCTGCGCCATCTCGAAGGGGTTCTTCCCGTTCTTCGTGATCCCGCTGCTGGCCATCGCCACGGTGTTCTTCGTGCTCGGCAAGAAGGGCTACTTCGGCGGCGACCAGCGTAAGCCGGCCGGCAACGGCTAGCCAGGGGTCGGGTGTGCGGCCCTGCCCTCCCGCGAGGGGGTGCGGGGCCGCACCTGGCCCTACGGTGTGGGGATGGAGTTTCCCGCCGAGCTGCCGTACGTCTGGGGCGCGACGACCGCCGAGCTGACCCGCAGGTACGGGTGCGACGACCTGCTCCCCGACGCCGCCTACCGGATGGTGCGGGCGACCAGCGTCGCCGCGGCGCCCGAGGTCGTGTACCGCTGGTTGTGTCAGCTGCGGTTCGCGCCGTACAGCTACGACTGGCTCGACAACTTCGGCCGGCGCAGCCCCCGTTCGCTCGTCCCCGGTGCCGGCGACCTCGCCGTGGGCCAGCAGGTGATGACCATCTTCACGCTCGCCTCGTTCACCCCCGGCGAGGAGCTCACCGTGCGGATCCGTCCCGGCCGGCCGACCGCCGTGTTCGGGGACCTTGCGGTCAGCTACGTCGTACGGCCGACCGCCGTGGGCAGCCGCCTGGTCGGCGTGCTGCGCCTACATGGTGAGCTGGACCTGCCCGGCAGGACGCGGATGGCGCTGTTGGCGTGGGGCGACCTGCTGATGATGCGTAAGCAGCTGTGGACGTTGGCCGACCTGGCCGAGCGGACGACCGAGGTGGCCGCCTAGGACCTGACCCGTACTACGACGGTGCGCATCACCATGTCGGCCAGCGTCTGGCGTTCCTTGGTGAACAGCGGCATCAGGTACCCGATGTCCAGCGGGATCGAGTCGAGCACGTGACAGAGGTTCCGCAGGGCCGCGCGGCCCGCGCCGATCGGGGTTCCGTTGCGCAGCGAGACCAGCCGGGTGCCGGTCAACCGCCGGCCGACGGACTGGCCGCGGCCGTCGAGCACGATCCTGTTGACCACCGCGAAGCCGAGGGCGAGCGCGGCGGCGACGCCGACGACGAGGTTCGCCACCGGGCCGTCCGGGTCGCCTTCGGCGTCGACCATGCCCAGCGCGTTCACGCCCACGAACACCAGCAGGAGTGGCAGGTAGAAGACGAGCGTGTCGATGAGCGAGGACAACACCCGCCAGCCCCAGTTCGCGTAGCGCGGTCCGTACGCCTGTGTGCCTGCACTCACCATGGCTCCTCTCGCTGCCCAATCCTTCCTCGTCGGATACGACGGTCGCGGGGTTGGTTCGCTGAAGGTTACGTTTGCTGCATGGCTGACAGCGCGGTGCGGTGGGTGGTTTTCGACTACGGCGAGGTGATCAGTCGGCGTACGGCCGAGCTGCCGACCCTCGCCACGTTGCTCGGGGTGGCTGCGGACGACTTCGCCGACGCGTACTGGTCGCAGCGCGAGGCGTACGACCGCGGCTGCACCGACGCCGAGTACTGGGGTGCCGTCGCCGGCCAGCTCGGCCGCGAGATCGGGCCGGACCTGGTGGACAAGCTCACCGACGTGGACGTGCGGGGTTGGCTGCAGCCGGTCGAGGAGTCGCTCGCCCTGGTCGGTGAGCTGCACCGTACGGGCGTGCCGATCGCCGTGCTCTCGAACGCGCCGGCGTCGTTCGGCCGCGCGCTGCGGCAGCAAGACTGGGTGCGCCAGGTCGACCAGCTGCTGATCTCTGCGGACCTGCGCAGCGCGAAGCCGGACGCCGCGATCTGGGCCGAGCTGATCGACCGAGTGCAGGCCCACCCCGCCGAGCTGCTGTTCTTCGACGACAAGCCGACGAACGTCGTCGGCGCGCACGAGGCTGGCCTGCAGACACAGGTGTGGACGGACGCCGCAGCCGGCCGGGCAACGCTGGTGGAGTACGGCCTACTCACCTGACCCGAACCGATCGCGCCCCCAGGGCATCGCAGCGTGCGAGTCAAGAACCCTGGAGGACGCGATGTCCGCTCAGCCACCCACGGGCGACCAGCCCCCGCCCCACGGCCACCTGCCGCCGCAGGGGTACGGCACCCCGGCACCGCCGCACGGGCAGCCGCTGCACGACCAGGCGCCGGCGCCTGGCTCGCCGCCGCACGGCCAGCTGCCGCCGCACGAGCGCGCCACCCTGCCGCCGCCGCACGGCCACCTGCCGTCGCACGGAGACGGCAACCCGCCACCGCCGCAGGGGCAGCCGCAGGCACCGTCGCCGGGTCTGCCGCCGCATGGCCAGCTGGCGCCGCACGAGCACGGCTTCTCGCCGTCGCACGGCTCGGCGGCGGGCCAGTTGCCGTCGCAGGTCGGCCCGCAGCCGCATGGGCAGCCGCCGGGCCAGTTGGCGCCGCATGGTGTCCCGCCGCTGCCGCCGGGGCCGCCGCCGGCCGGTGGGTGGCGGCGGTTCCGGGAGCGGGTGCCGTTCAGCAAGGCGCTCCTGACGGCAGTGATCGGCGCCGTCGGGGGGTTTGTGCTCTCGCTGAGCTACTCCGCGACCAGCACCACCAACGGGGTGCTGACGTCCTGCACCTACGTGGATGCCGGTCCGCTGTTGCTCGCGCCGGTGGCCGCGGTCGCCGGTCTGGTCGCGGTCGTACGGTGCCGCCGGCCAGGCCGTGAGCTTCACCTCGAGGTCGGGGCCGGGCTGCTCTGCGTGGCGATCGCCGGTCTACACGTGCTCCGCGGCCTCGGCATCGTCGGCGGGCCGTGCTGACCGCCGGCCGGCCGCAGCGCGGCGGCCGGCCTCGAGCGCGCTGTTGAACGCGACCTCGCTGAGCAGACCGGGCGCTGCCACCTCGTCACCGGCCAGGTAGATCCCGTGGCCGCGGTCGATCGCCGGCCGGTCGCGCCAGGTGCGGCCGGGGAGGTCCAGGGCACCGGTGCGTCCGGTTGCGACGGCGCCGCGGCGCCAGGCGACCCGCTCCCGCCAGCCGGTGAACGTCTGGTCGAAGAGCTGCTCCAACCGCTCCCGTGCCTGCGCACGGGTCTCGCCCGCACGCAGCGGCAGCTGCGCCTGCACGAGCGAGTGACCGGCCGGCGCGAGCGACGGGTCCGGCGACGAGTACCGCTCGACGAAGCCGCCTTCGTCCAGGTCCCAGGCGAGGAACGGGTCGCGCTGGTCGGCGACCAGCCCGACGTCCAGCAGCGCGCTGTTCCCGCTCGTGCCGACCAGCGTTTCGTCGCCGAGCAGCTGGCGGGCCGAGGCCAGCTGGGTGGCGACCACGAGAGGCGTCACCGGCACCGTGGTGATCCTGCTGCCGGTCTCCAGGTGTACGCCCAGCTGCTCGGCATGCGCCGCGAGCCGGTCGACCACCGCCTGCCAGCCGCCGATGACGTAGCGCGGCGCCGGCCGCGCCACCCGCAGGAAACGCGTCCAGACGAACTCGGCGGACAGCCGGCCCGGGTTCGCGTCGTAGGTCAGGATGCCCGCGAAGCCCTCGACGGCGCGGGTCGCGGCGAGGCCGAGGTGCTCGACGCTCCAGCTGTGGAAGTCCCTGTCCACCGGTGCCCGCAGCCGCCGGTGGCGCGCCGCGCGGAGCAACCCGGCCGGCGGCGTCCGGCGCATCCGGCCGTCGTGCCTGAACACCCCGCGGGTGAGCTCCCTGGCACCCAGCGCCGCCGCGGGTTCCGCGAGGCCGCGCTGGTTCAGCCAGGCCCAGTGCGGTCCGTCGGAGTAGAAGACCCTGGTGCCGTCGTTGGCCAGGTACGCGCCGTCCGTCGTACGTGCCCGGCCACCGAGCTGGCTGTGTGCCTCGTACAGCCGGACCTGCGCGCCGGCCTCCGCGGCGGTGATCGCGGCCACCAGGCCAGCCAACCCACCGCCTACGACCGTGACATCCACCATCGCTGCTCCCGTGTCTCGTCGACTTCGCGGTATCGACGGGCGGGGCAGCGGGTCTGTGACACGGCCGCTACGTGACCCGGCTCACCCCGCTGAGCTTGTCCGGGTTGGCGAGTATCCGCACCTGCTGGATCTGCCCGTCGCGCAGGTCGACGGTGAACACCGTGACGGGCCTGCCGTCGTCGGTCACCACGAGCGCCTGGCCGCCGTTGACGGTGGCCATCCGCATGACCGGGTCGGTGTACGGCGGTTCCTGCGCGATCGCCACCAGGAAGCGCGCGACCTTGTCGGCGCCGACGATGGTACGTAGCGGCGCCTTCGCCTTGCCGCCGCCGTCGGAGTGCAGCTCCACGTCCGGGGCGAGCAGGGCGAGCAGGCCGGCCACGTCGCCGTTGCCCGCGGCCGCCACGAACTGCTCGGTGACGTGCCGCTGCGCCGTCGCGTCGGCGTCGAAGCGCGGTCGCTGATCCTGGACGTGCGCCCGCGCCCTGCTCGCCAGCTGGCGTACGGCGGGCTCGCTGCGGTCGACGATCTCGGCGATCTCCGCGTACGGGTAGTCGAACGCCTCGTGCAGCACGAACACCACCCGCTCCTGCGGGGAGAGGTTCTCCAGCACCACCAGGATGGCCAGCGAGACCGTCTCGGTGGTTTCCACGGTGTCGGCTGCTGACTCGGTCAGCAGCGGCTCTGGCAACCACTCGCCGACGTAGCACTCCCTGCGTGCCTTCGCCTGCCGGTACCTGTCGATGGCCAGCCGGTTGACCACCCGCACCAGGAAGCCGCGGGCGTCGGCGATCGTGTCGTGCTCGGTGCGCTGCCAGCGCAGCCATGCCTCCTGCACGACGTCCTCGGCGTCCGCGACGCGACCGAGGATGCGGTACGCGAGACCGAAGAGCAGGCCGCGGTGCGCGGTGAAGACCTCGGTCGCCGCGTGCAGGTCAGCCACGGTGGCGCTCCAGCAGTCCCGCCGTCGCCTCGCGGACACAGCTGAGGGTGTTGCGGAACGCGCGCTGCTCCCCGTACGTGGCGAGCAGGCTGATGACGGGGAACGGCACGGTCATTCCGTCGGCCACGGCGCCGACCACGGCGGCGGTGCGCTCGTCACCGGCGATCTTCGCCACACCGCCGACCACCTTGCCGGCCAGCGACTGCGGGTCGAGCAGGCCCTCACCGGTGATGACCAGGTCGGCGCCGGCCACCGCGGCGGGGAGCCCGCGTTCGTCCGCGATCAGGTCGAAGCCCGGCGCCAGGGTGGCGCCGAGTGCGGCGAGCCCGCCGCCTAGGCCGCCGGCACCGCCGGAGCCTGGCAGGTCGGCCACGTGCACTCCGAACCGGTCCGCGTACGTGCCGGCCAGGTCGACCAGCCGCTGCCGCAGCTGCCCGATCTGGTGCTCGTCCGCGCCCTTCTGCGGGCCGAAGATGGCGGCGGCGTCCACGAACGGCGTGGTCACGTCACAGGCGACGAGCACCTGCGCGCCGCGGCTGGCGTCCAGCGGCGCGTACGGCTCGAGCACGTCCACGGCACCCAGCCCGCCGTCGGTGGTCGCGGACCCGCCGATGCCGACGATGACCCGCTGCGCGCCCGCGTCGATGGCGGCGGCGATCAGCTGGCCGGTGCCTACGGTGCTCGCCGTGACCGGGTCGTTGCGGCTCTTGCCGCCGGCCAGCGCCAGGCCGGACGCGCTGGCCATCTCCACCACGGCGACCGCACCGTCCAGCCGCCAGGCGGCCTCGACCGGCCCGCCAAGCGGCCCGGTCACCTCGGTCCACCGGTTCGGGCCGTCGAACGCGTCGACGGTGCCCTCACCCCCGTCGGCCAGCGGCAGCTGCCGGCAGCTCCACCCGGCGACGGCGGCAGCGTCGGCAATGGCCGCGGCGACCTCGGGTGCGGACGCGGTACCCCGGAACTTGTCCGGCGCGGCGATCAGGTGCATGGCCCTATCGTCTCCTACGCGGGCGTGCCGGGTCAGGAATGCCCGGCGACCAGGTCCGGCAGGTGGGGCAGCAGCGTGACGGCGGCCGCGATGTCCTCCTGGTGCGGCCGGTCGCTGCCGTCGGCGGGCAGCGCGGTGTCCGCGGCCTCGAACGCCTCCCGTGCCGGTGCGTCGGTCAGCCGCTCCGGCGCGGCGCGCAGCGCCCGGACGGCAGCGACCAGCTCGCACCCGAGCACGATGGGCATCTGCTCGGCCAGCTGCGCGGTGAGCCTGGCGCCCTGGGTGGCGAAGCTGGCGTGGTCCTCCAGCCCGCGGGAGATGACCGCAGTGCGGGTGGTGACCGGCGCCGCCGCGTGCTGGATCTCAGCGAGCACGTCGTGGGCGACGTACTCCAGCACGAGCAGTCCCGAGCTGCCCGCAGGGCCGGTGGCGAGGAAGACGCTCAACCCGGTGAGGTCGGGCTCGAGCAGTGCGCTGAGGCGTCCGGTCGACAGCGCGCATGCGGACGCGAGGGCGGGCCGTGCCGCGTCCAGCGCGGAGGCAGTCTCGGTCGCGTGGAACTGCCCGTGGTGGTAAACGTCGGCCGGTACGTCGCCGGTGCCCGGAACCACAAGCGGGTTCTCCACCGCCGCGTTGATCTCCACGTCGATGACGTCGCGCACCCGGTCGAGCGCTTCCACCGCGGCGCCGTTCACCTGTGGGATCGCGCGGAGCGCGAACGGGTCCTGGATCCTGCTTGCCGGTCGGGTGGCGCCGAGCAACCGGCGCAGCTGACCGGCCACCCGCACCGCGCCGGGGTGCGGCCTGGCGCCGTGCACCGCGGCCGCGTACGCCTCGTCGCTGCCTTCCAGGGCGAGGAACGACAGTGCGGCGACTACCTGGCTGGCCTCGATCATCCGCGCCGCCGCCCCGCTCGCGAGCGTCGCGGTGGCCAGCGTGACGGCGCTGCTGCTCATGAACGCCAACGCCTCACCGGCCGCGAACCGGATCGGCGGTACGCCGCCGGTACGCGACGGCAGCTCGCCGGCCAGCGTGAGGCCGAGCTCCGCGAGCGGGGAGAGGTCGCCGGTGCCCAGCGACCCGTACCTGTGCAGCGAGGGGAGGGCGTCCGCGGTCAGGGCAGCCGACAGCGCGTCGACCACCTGCGGGCGGATGCCGGAGCCGCCGGCGAGCACCTGGTTCAGCCGGATGGCCAGCGTCGCGCGGACGACGGTGTCGTCCTCGGTCGGCCCGGTGCAGGCCGCGTGGCTGCGCAGCAGCCGCATGCCGTGGCCGCCCATCTCGTCGTCGTCGACCGCGACCGCGCGGTTCGCGCCGACGCCGGTGGAGAGCCCGTAGACCGGCCGGCGGTCGGCCACGTCGAGCACCGCCGCCCTGGCATCGGCGACGCGTTGCCGTGCCTGTGGGTCGACGTCGACGGTCGCCTGCTGCCAGGCGATGTGTTCCACGTCGGCGCATCGCAGCGACCGGCCGTCGAGGAGTATCGGCTGCACGCGCCTACCGTCGCACACGGCTGCGGTGCGGACGTCCGCCGTCCGCGAAACCCGCTGACACCGGCGGGCGTTGCTGGTTCGCTCGACGCATGAAGGTACTGATTCTCGGTGGCACGGCCTGGTTGGGCGGCGTGCTGGCCCGCATCGCCGCCACCCGCGGACACGAGGTGACGTGCCTGGCACGCGGCGAGAGCGGCAACCCGCCGCCCGGCGTGCGCTGGGTCGCCGCGGACCGCCGGGTCGACTCCGCGTACGACGACGTCCGCGACACCGACTGGGACGAGGTGCTCGACGTCTCCTGGCAGCCGGGCATGGTGCGGTCGGCGGTACTCGCGCTCGCGGACCGGGCCGCGCACTGGACGCACATGTCGTCGTGCTCGGTGTCCGCGTCCGACGACGTGCCGGGTGCGGACGAGTCGGCGCCTGTGCACCCGCCGCTGGCCGCCGACGAGGCCGGCTGGTCGGAGTACGGCCCGGCCAAGTCGGCGTGCGAGCAGGCCGTCGGGGAAGCTCTCGGCGACCGCGTACTGGTCGCGCGGGCCGGCCTGATCGGCGGCCGCGGGGACGGCAGCGACCGGTTCGGCTACTGGCCGGCGCGCTTCGCCTGGGCGGCCGAGCACCCGGCGGACGCCGACGGTGCCGTGCTCGCCCCGGCCGCCCTGGACCAGCCGACGCAGACGGTACACGTGGACGACCTGGCCGAGTGGCTGGTCGACTGCGCCGAGTGCCGCGTCGGCGGCACGTACAACGCGGTCGGCGAGCAGGTGCCGCTCGGGGATGTGCTCGCGGCCGCCCGCGCCGCCGCCGGTCACACCGGCCCGTTGGTCACCGCCGACCCGGAGTGGTTGCTCGCGCAGGGGATCGACTTCTGGATGGGCCCTGAGTCGCTGCCGCTGTGGCTGCCAGGACCGGAGTACGCAGGGCACCCGGCTCGGTCGGACGCCGCGGCGGTCGCTGCCGGGCTGCGCCGCCGGCCGGTTGCCGACCTGGTCGCCGACGCGCTCGGGTGGGAGCGGGAGCTCGGCTTGGCCAGGGACCGCAAGGCGGGCCTGACGCGGGCGAGGGAACGCGAGCTGCTCGGGCAGCTGGCCGACGGCACCGGAGCGCCTGAGTTGTCCACAGGGTAGGTGGAGGACCCGGTGGGGAGACACAGCCGGAAGCGTGATCAAGCTGTGAATATTTACTTTCCGGCTTCTTGTCGTCCACACCCCGTGGATCGGTCGACCGACCTCTGACCTGCGAAGTTACACCGTTGTACGGTGTGCGTCCACGGTCGTCGACAAGGTATCCCCAGGCCGTGCACAAGGATAAGGCGCCTTATCCACAGTGGGCCACACAGCACCTGTGGACAACGACCTTTCGGTCCGGTCGCTCCGCCCCCTAGGCTCGCCACTCCGGGTGTGGACCGGCAGCCATTTTCGCCGTCCTCGGCAGCCCGCCCGTCGCTGCCGAGGACTGTCGTAGGTGTGCGCTAGAACTGGTGTTGCCGGGCACGCCGTTGAAGGGGTCGCGTTGATCGTGGAGGGGGGAACGTGAGCGTCGCGGAGCTCCAGCCGGTCGGCAATTCCGACTTCGGCCGCACGCCACCGCACGACCTCTACGCCGAACAGTGCGTCGTCGGCGGCATGTTGCTGAGCAAGGACGCGATCGCCGACGTGGTGGAGGTGCTCGGCCCGGGCGACTTCTACCGGCCGGCACACCAGGTGCTCTTCGACATCGTCATCGACCTGTACGGCAGGGGTGAGCCGGCCGACGCGGTGACCACGGCCGCGGAGCTGACCAAGCGCGGCGAGATCGCCCGGGTCGGTGGCGCGGAGTACCTGCACACGCTGATGGCCCTGGTGCCGGTCGCCGCGAACGCCGGGTACTACGCGCGCATCGTGCACGAGCGCGCGATCCTGCGCCGGCTGGTCGAGGTCGGCAGCCGGATCACCCAGATGGGGTACTCCGCCGACGCCGAGGTCGACGACATCGTCGACCGGGCCCAGGCGGAGGTCTACGCCGTCACCGAACGGCGTACCGGTGACGACTACCACCGGCTCGGCGACCTGCTCCCGCCGACGCTCGACGAGATCGAGGCGATCGGCAGCCGGGGCGGCGCCATCTTCGGGGTGCCGACCGGGTTCTCCGAGCTCGACCAGCTCACCAACGGGCTGCACCCGGGCCAGATGGTCATTATCGCCGCCCGTCCTGCGATGGGTAAGTCGACGTTGGCGCTCGACCTGGCCAGGGCCGCGGCGGTTAAGAACAGCCTGGCCACGGTGATCTTCAGCCTGGAGATGAGCCGTAGCGAGATCACCATGCGGTTGCTGTCCGCGGAGGCGAAGGTGGCGCTGCACTCGATGCGGTCCGGCAGCCTCTCCGACGACGACTGGACCCGGCTGGCCAGGCGGATGAGCGAGGTCAGCGAGGCGCCGCTGTTCGTGGACGACTCGCCGAACATGACCATGATGGAGATCCGGGCGAAGGCCAGGCGGCTGAAGCAGCAGCACGACCTGCGGATGGTCATCGTCGACTACATGCAGCTGATGCAGAGCCCGCGCCGGGTGGACAGCAGGCAGCAGGAGGTCTCCGAGATCTCCCGGTCGATGAAGCTGCTGGCCAAGGAGATCGACGTCCCGGTGATCGCGCTGAGCCAGCTCAACCGTGGCCCCGAGCAACGCACCGACAAGAAGCCGCAGCTGTCCGACCTGCGTGAGTCCGGTTCGCTGGAACAGGACGCCGACATGGTGTTCCTGCTGCACCGCGAGGACCTGTACGAGAAGGAGTCGCCGCGCGCCGGCGAGGCGGACGTGATCGTGGCGAAGCACCGCAACGGCCCCACGAAGACGGTGACCGTCGCGTTCCAGGGCCACTACAGCCGCTTCGTCGACATGGCTCCCGTCTGATCACTCAGCACGGCGGTGAGTCCGGCCGCCCCGTGCCCGCGGTCGATCAGCCGCTCGACGACTCGGCCGATCTCGGCCAGACCGCCGTCGCCGAGTCGGGACCCGGCGCGCATCTCCACCAGCTGCCGCACGAGGGGTAGATGCTCGTCCAGGCTGGCGGGTCCCCGCGGGTAGTCGGCCGCGGCCAGCTCCGCCGCGGTGTCCGGTGCCGCCGCGACCACGTGCCCGAGCTGCGTGGCTGCCGTCTGGGTGAACTCGTCGAGGTCGATGCCGGCGTCCGCGGCCAGCTGGAGAGCGCGCAACAGCCCCAGCTGCGCGTCGTACCAGATGCCGAACAGCGCGAGGTCCCACACCGCGGCGGCCTCCGGCGTCGCACCGACGAACCGCGGCGGGCTGAGCTGCGACAGCGTGTCCCTGTGCCGGGCGAACGCGTCCGGCGAACCGCCGTAGAGGATGACGGCGTCGTCGGTGCCGATGTTCTCCGGGGCGGTCTGTACGCCGGCGTCGAGGTAGTCGGCGCCCAGCGCGGCGACGCGCTCGGCGGCCGCACGCGCGTCGTCGGGTGTCCCCGTGCAGAGCACGGCGATGGTCCGCCCGGACAGCGGCGGTTCGAGCTGGCCGAGCACGTCGAGCACCGCGCGGTAGTCGGTGAGCGCGACGAGCGTCAGGTCGCCCGCCGCCACGGCCTCGCCCGGCGTGGCGGCCGGCCGGACACCGGCGGCGGCCAGGTCGGCGAGCCTCGCGGCGGTACGGTTCCAGGCCACCACGTCCGTCCCGGTGGCGAGCAGCCGGCGCACGACCGCCGTCCCGATCGCACCTGTTCCCAGGACCGCGACTGATCCAGTCATGTTGTCTCCTGTCTCACCTGGGTTAAAGTACATTACAGATCGGAACGTAATGATGAAAGGGATGCCGTGACCGACTCCCAGGCAGGCGCGGCCAAGCGGGTCGGACGCCCACGGGACGCCCGGGTGGACGCGGCGATCCTGGCCGCGGCCGCGGTCCTGCTCGACGAGCACGGTTACCCACCGCTCACCCTGGAGAAGGTCGCGCACCGCGCGGGGACCACCCGGCCGGCGCTCTACCGCCGCTGGCGCAGCCGCGCACACCTCGTGCTGGATGCGCTCGCGCCGCGCATCGCCGAGACACCCGTCCCTGATACCGGGTGCACGATCTGCGACCTGAACGAGGGAGTGCAGATCTTCGTCCGGGTGTACGAGCGGCTGCGCCCGGACGTACTGGGTCCGCTGCTCGCCGAATGCGCCACCGACGCCGACCTGCGGCGCAGCTTCATGGCGTCACTGTTCGAACCACCACGCCGTGCCGTCGCGCAGCTGCTGGCGAACGCGGTGGCCCGTGGCGACCTCCGCGGCGACCTCGACTCCACGCTGGCGGTCGACACGCTCGGCTCGTTCATCCACTACCGCGCGCTATTCGGCCACGCCCCGGTGAGCGGGACGGAGATCGAGCGCGCCGTGGAGGCGCTGCTGTGCGGCTTCGCCACCGACTACGAGGCGCTGGTCGAGCACGCCAGGAGCGTCCCAGGGCGCACCCAGCGCCACGCCGCCCACCTGCCCGAGGGCGGGTGAGCCGGGGTCAGCCCGCCGCGGTGATGCCGTAGACGTAGTCGACGGGGATCCGCAGGACGATCCTGCGGTCCGCGACCATGGCGGCGCGGTAGTCGTCCCAGTCGGGGTGCTCGCCGACGATCACCCGGTACACGTCGATCAGCTCGGTCACGGTGTCGTCGGCCGGGTCCTTGGCGGGCGGGGTCAGCTCCGCCTTGCCCTCCGCGACCGCGTACCCGAAGCCGGCCTTGTTGGTGACCTGGAAGCTGGCGCGCGGGTCGCGGCGCAGGTTGGCGGTCTTCGCCCGGCCGTCGGTGATGGAGGCCCGGATCAGTCGTGTCGCCGGGTCGTACGTGTAGCTCACCACGGACAACTGCGGGCGCCCGTTGCGCTTCAGGGTGGCCAGTACGCCTTCGTGGTGGTTGGCCAGGATCTCCATCAGATCCGGCCGATGATCAGCTGTCATAGTGGCGGCAACCGCGGGCCGGACGGCCACATTCCCTGGTCAGTTCGCGTACGGCTCGTCGGGCACCGGTATCCGTTTGATGGTGTCCACCCGCAAGGTGGGGATCGGGTCGAGCGTGGTGTCCGGCAGCGTCTCGTTGCCGGTGTAGCTGCCGGTGACCTTGACCCAGGTCTCCTTCCGGAAGTCCTTGCCGGCGCCGGTGATCCGTACCCGTACGGGCGTTGCGTCGGCGGCACAGCAGTTGAGGAACATCCGGTTGATGTAGAAGTCGCCGGGCTGTGACCCCTTCCGCGGCGTGACGAACCCGGACACCACGAGCGTGCGGCCGCGCAACGTCTTCTCACCGCCGTAGACCGCTCGCTGGGTGAGGTCGAGCAGCGGCACGTCGACCGGGTCGGCGCCGGCGATGGGTTCGAAGGCACCGGCCTGCTTGGTGGGCTGCTCGACCTGCGCCGCCCGGCGTTCCGCGGTGAAGGCGCCGAGCTCGCGCGGCTGCACGAGGAACAGGGCGAGCAAGGGCAGGACGAGCAACCAGGGCACGACGCCGCCGAGCCGGCCGTGGTCGTGCGCCTCGGTGTCCGCGCAGGACGGTTGCGCGTGCGGCCGTTGCCGGCTGTACTCTGCCTCACCGAGGATGCGCGCTGCGAGCTTCGCCTCGTTGTCCGCCCACAGCAGGATCAGCCCGATCAGCACGAGCGCGACCGCGGACGCGATCAGCCACGGCAGCGCCGTCGCCTTGACGTAGCGCAGGTACGTGCCGTCGACCGCGATCCAGACGAGCACGCCGCCCGCCGCGACCAGGAGCAGGTTCTGTACGTTGCGGTTCATAGCATCACCATGCCGACGAGCACGGTGACGACGATCCCCGTGCCGAACACCAGCGGCGCGAAGCGTAGCGCGAACGCGCGGCCGAACGTGCCGACCTGCATCGCGATGAGCTTCACGTCGACCATCGGGCCGATCACCATGAAGGTCAGCTGCGCCGTCGGCGAGAACTGGGTGAGGCTGGCAGCGATGAACGCGTCCGCCTCCGAGCAGATGGCGAGGATGACGGCGAGCACGCCCAGGGTGAGCACGCCGAGCCACACCGACCCGCCGATCGTGTCGAGCACCTGTTGCGGCACGACGACGTTCATCGTGGCTGCGGCCATGCCGCCGATGACCAGGAAGCCGCCGGCCTGCAGGAAGTCGTGCCGTGCCTCGGCGGCGAACTGCTCCAGCTTCGTGCTGCCCGTCCGCTCCTTGCGCTGCCGCACCAACGTCCACTCCGGCCGGCCGAGCTTCGTCCAGACCAGGCCGACGGTGACCGATACGACGACCGACGCGATCACGCGGCCGAGGACGATCCGTGGTTCGCCGGGGAACGCCACCGCCGTGGCCACGATGACGATCGGGTTGATGGCCGGCGCGGACAGCAGGAAGGCGAGTGCGGCAGCCGGGGGAACACCGCGGGAGATGAGCCGTCGCGCGATCGGCACCGACGCGCACTCGCAGCCGGGCAGCACACCGCCGGCGAGGCTGGCCATCGGCACGGCGGCCAGCTGCGACTTCGGCAGCGCGCGGGCGAAGAAGCTCGGCGGTACCGCGGTGGCGATCAGCGCGCTGATCAGTACACCGAAGACCAGGAACGGGATGGCCTGGATGACGATGGCGACGAAGACCGTGGTCCAGGCCTGCACTGCCGGAACCTCGAGGAAGCCGAGTCGCCAGCCGGTGAGGCGGATGACGACGACGAGAGCGGCCGCGAGGATCGCGAGGACGGCCGGCCAGCGGCGGACGGCGGCGGCCTGCTCTTCGCGCTCGGCCTCTACCAGGGTCGACACCGGAGTCAGTATGGCGTATTGAACACCGTTGTCAATTTCTTCCGGCCTCGGTCACTGGCTGCATGCCCCGCAGTGGCCGAAGATCTCGACCGTGTGGCTCACGTCGCTGAAGCCTTCGGCATCGGCGACCTTCTGCGTCCAACGCTCCACCGTGGTGGACTTGATCTCCACGGTCTTGCCGCAGATTCGGCACACCAGATGGTGGTGGTGCGCGTCGGCCTCGCACTTGCGATACCAGTTCTCGCCGTCGGCGGACCGCAGGACGTCGACCGCGCCGCGTTCGGCAAGGTCGGTGAGGTGTCGGTAGACGGTGGTCAGCCCGATGTTGTGCCCGTCGGCGCGTAACGTCGCGAAGACCTCTTGCGCGCTCTGGAACTCCTCGGTCGCGCCGAGGGCCTCGGTCACGAGCGTGCCCTGCCGGGTCCTGCGGCGGGTTCGGGTGTCGCCGCCCTGCGCTGGTGTTGACACACCGTCCTCCCAACGTAGCGGTGGTGCGCCTCCCACTATCTCTCGGCGACCGCCGGCTGTCCCGAGCGCCCCACCGCGCGTCGCAGCGCGGTCGCGAGCAGCGAGAGGACGAGTGCGGCGGCGGCGAGCAGCGTGATCGCCGCGCCGGCCGGGATCTCCACCAGGGTGGAGAGCAGCAGTCCGCCCAGGCCGGAGCCGACGCCGAGGACCGCCGCGAGGGCGGTCATGCCGCGGGTGCTCGTCGTCCACAGCTTCGCCGTCGCGGCCGGCCCGACGATGAGCGCGAGGGCCAGGATGGTGCCGACCGCGGGCACGTTCGTCACCACGGTCAGCTCGACCAGCACGAGGAACAGCGCGTTCATCAGCCCGACCCGGTAGCCCGCCGCGGTCGCACCGACCGGGTCGAACGCGGCGTACAGCAGCACCCGGTTGGTGGCGGCGAGCACGGCGAGCACCACGGCGGCCAACACTGCCGTGATCAGCAGGTCGCTGCGGCCGACCGTGAGCACCGACCCGACCAGGTAGCCGGAGAGGTCCTTGGTGAACCCGGGCTGCAGTGAGACGAGGAGGACACCGACGGCGAAGCCGGCGGAGAGAACGACTCCGGTGCTGGTGGCCGAGTCCTGGCCCTGCCGCCGGTCGAGCGCGGCGATGCCGGCCACGGCGAGCAGGCCGAAGAGCGCGCCGCCGAGGTACAGGTTCAGACCGAGCATCGAGGCAAGCACCACCCCGGGGAAGGTGGCGTGCGTCATGGCCATGGTGAAGAAGGCCCGGCGCCGCAGTACGACGTGCACCCCGATGCAGGCGGAGAGCAGGCCGACCAGGCACACCTCGACCAGTGGGTACGCGAGCACGCTGTCGGTCATCACTGCTGCGCTCCCACCAGCGGTGGCTCCACCGACGGCCGTTGCTGCCCGGCCTTGCGCCTGCGCACCCGCCGGATCACCGCGGTCGCGGTGAGCAGGGCCGCGTAGATCGCCACGATGACCACCACCACCGTCGCGCCCGAGCCCAGCCGGGCACCGGCGTGGATGGACGCGTTCCAGCTGACCACCAGGCCGAGCCAGCCGCCGACCATGCCGATGGCCGCCGCGATCACCCCGATCAGCACCAGCCGGTGGGTGACGAACCGCGCGGCCGCGGCCGGCACGATCAGCAGCGCGATCACGAGCACCGTGCCGACGGCGTGTACCGCGGCGACGACGACGAGCGCGATGAGCACGTTCAGTACGAGGTCGAGCAGGCCGACCCGGAACCCCTGGGCCTGGGCGCCCTGCGGGTCGAACGCACGGAACACCAGCTCCTTGCCCACGACCAGCAACGTGCCGAAGACGAGCGCAGCGACCACTGCGGTCTGCACGATCTCTGTGACCGAGACGGTGAGCAGCCGGCCGAACAGGAACGCCGTGAGGTCCGAGGTGTACGAGCTGCGGTGCGAGACCAGCGCCACGCCGACGCTGAACATGCTGGTCAGGATCACCGCGACCGCGGCGTCCTCGCTGAGCCGCCGGCCGCGGGTCAGCAGCGTGAGTGCGACCGCCGTGGCGGCGCCGGCGACCAGGGCGCCGGCGAAGATGCCGGTGTCACCGGCGAGCAGGTAGCCGATCACCACGCCGGGGAAGACCGTGTGCGTGAGGGCGTCGGAGACGAACGCCAGCCGCCGGATCACCACGAACACGCCGACGGTGCCGGCGAGCGCGCCGAGCAGCAGCACCTCCACCAGCGCCTGTGCCATGTACGGCAGCTGGAACGGGGCGACGAGCGATTCGTACCAGAGCTCCACGGTCTGCCGTCACCGGTTCTGCGCGATGATCACGTGCTCGCCGGGCAGTTCGAGCGCGTGGCCGCCGTACGTCGCCCGCAGGTTGTCCGGGGTGAGGGTGGACTCCACCGGGCCGTACGCGAACTGGTGCTTGTTCAGCAGGCACACCTCGTCGCAGGCCAGGTGCGCAAGCGACAGGTCGTGGGTGGAGACCACGATGGTGACGCCGGCCTGCTTGAGCTCGCGCAGGGCCTCGAGCAGCGCCTCCTGGCTCACCGCGTCCAGGCCGCCGGTGGGTTCGTCGAGCAGCATCATCCGCGGTTCGCTGACGATGGCACGCGCGAGCAGCACCCGCTGGCGCTGCCCGCCGGAGAGCGCGCCGAACTGGTCACCTGCACGGTCGCGCAGGCCGACCCGGTCGAGCGCGTCGAGGGCGAGCTGCCGGTCGGCCTTGCCGGGACGCCGCAGCCACCCGATGGCGCGGTAGCGGCCCATCAGTACGACCTGCGCGGCGGAGACGGGGAACTCGGCGTCCAGGGTGTCCGCCTGCGGCACGTAGCCGATCCGCCTGCGGGCCTTGGCCGGTGTGGTGCCCAACACGGTGATGCTGCCGCGGACCAGCGGCACCAGCCCGAGGATGCCCTTCAACAACGTGGACTTGCCGGCGCCGTTGGGGCCGATGAGTGCGACCGAGTCACCGGCGTGTGCGATGCCGTGCACGCGTTCGAGCACCGGCGCGACGTCGTAGGCGAAGTAGGCGTCGTCGAGGCGCAGGGTCACCTCAGCGGCGTGGCCGTCATCGGCGGTCGATGACGGCCAGGATGCCGGCGCCTCAGCCACCCAATCCTCCGACGATCGTCTCCGTGTTGTGCTCCATCATGGCAATGTACGTCCCGCCGTCGGAGCTGCGCGGCCCCAGGGTGTCGCCGTAGAGCGAGTCCTCACCTGCGACGACCTTGACGCCGGCCCGGTCACCGATCGTGCGCGCGGTCTTCGGCGACAGGCTCGACTCGGAGAACACCGCAGGCACCTGCTCGGCCTTGATCTTGTCGACCAGATCGTCGAGGCGCTTGCCGGACAGCTCGGCCGAGCTGTCCTGGCTCGGGATGATCGACCCGACGAACCTGATCCCGTAGTGGTCGAGGTAGTAGCCGAAGGCGTCGTGGTTGGTGACGAGCTTGCGCTGTTCCTTCGGGATGCTGGCGATCTGCTTCTTGATGTCGGCGTCCAGCTCGTCCAGCTCGGCGGAGTACTTCTTCAGGTTGGCCCGGTAGTCCTTCTCGTGCTCGGCGTCGACCTCGGCCAACCCGTTCGCGATGTTGCGCGCCATGATCTTCGCGTTCGCCGGGTTGTGCCAGATGTGCGGGTCGTCCTCGCCGTGCCCGTGCTCCTCGCCGTGCTCCTCTTCTTCTTCCTCCGCAGCTTCACGTACGGCCACGCCGTTGCTGGTGTCGACGGTGGTGCCGTCGAAGCCGGCGGCCTCGATGGTGTCGTCCAGCCAGGCCTCCAGCCCGAGGCCGTTCTTCACGATGAGGTCGGCCGCGCTGATCGCCTGGATGTCCGCCGGGGCGGCCTCGAAGTCGTGCGGGTCCACGTTCGGCTTGAGCAGCTGGGTGACCTGCACCCGCTTGCCGCCGACGTTCCTGGCGAAGTCGGCGACCTGTGTGGTGGTCGCGACCACCTGGATCCGGCCGCCGTCCTTCTCGCTGGCGGACGTGCCCGGTCCGCAGGCCGCCAGCACTGGCAGCGCCATGACAAGGGCCGACGCGAGCACGGCGACACGCCACGAACTGACACGACCTCGCGGACCGGGCACTGGCTCTCCTCAGGACATAAAAGGCTCCTCACCGATCAGACTCGTCTTATTGGAAACGGTTGTCAAATTAATCTGCGGTGCGGTCACTCACCGTCACCGCGCTGACCTGCGCAGGCCGGCTCGGCCGCCGCCGGCGCAGCACCTGGTTGAGCACCATCAGGCCGACGAGCACGAGCACGCCGCCGCCGAGCTCGGCGACCGACATCCACTCGCCACGCACCAACCAGGCGGTGGCGATGTCGACGACCGGCACCAGCAACGAGAACGGGGCTACCGCCGCGGCCGGATGCTGCCGCAGCAGGGATGCCCAGATGCCGAACCCGACCAGGGTGGCGAGCACCGCCAGGTAGAGCAGCGCGCCGACGCCGCTCCACGACAGCGTCGTGAACGCCTGCGCGATCGCCGCCGGTCCCTCGAACAGCAGGGAGAGCACGAAGAGCGGGATCGGCGGGATGAAGCTCGACCAGACGATCAGCGAGAGCCCGTCGGCCGACGCGCGCCGCGACGCGATGTTGCCGATACCCCAAGACGCCGCGGTGGCGACGACGAGCAGGAGCGGGAACAACTCCGTGTGCAGGCTGCGGTTGACGGCGATCACGACGATCCCCGAGGTCGCGATCAGCAGCCCGGCCAGCTGGTGACCCGTCGGCCGCTCCCGCAGCGCTGCCAGCGCGAACACCACGGTGAAGATCGCCTGGGCCTGCAGCACGATGGAGCTGAGCCCGGGCGGCATGCCCAGGTGCATGCCGACGAAGAGCAGGGAGAACTGGCCACAGCCGATGAACGTCCCCACTGCGACGACGTACCGCATCTTGGTCTTCGGCCGGGGGACGAACAGCACCGCGGGGAACAGCGCCACCACGTACCGCAGGGCCACGAAGAGCAGCGGCGGGAACGTCTCCAGGCCGATGTCCACGATGACGAAGTTGACGCCTCAGATGACGACGACGAACAACGCGAGCAGGACATGACGGCGGGGCACCATGCCAGTATCTCCGGTGCACTACGCAACTGACGCCAGCCAGCTGCGGGGGTGGGTCAGTCGCCGGCGGCCTTGTCCTGCTTCTGCTGTGCTGCCTGCTTCTTCTCCGCCGCGATGGCCTCAGCGAGCTCGGTGTCCGCGTGCGGACGCTCCGAGGGCGCGTACATGCGCTTGCCGAAGTAGCAGGCGATGTTGGTGAGCAGCGAGAGGTCCTTGGTGAGGAACAGGTAGCGCTTGCGCGGCCCGCCGTAGCCGGTCGCCACCCACGGCACCCTGAAGTCGATGTAGTAGCCGTTGCTGCGGGCGATGTGCGCCAGCGCCTCCGGCGTGTAGTACGACGTGTGCCCGGGAATGAAGATGTACTTGTGCTTCGCCAGGTCGCTGCCGTCGTAGACGTTCGTCGAGCAGAGCAGCAGACCGTCGTCCTCGACGTAGTTGAAGAGGCTCTGGAAGTCCTCCTGCGGGTTCAGGAAATGCTCCACGACCTCACTCGCGAGCACCAGCGAGAACTTCTGATTCGCGGGCTGGTTGATGTCGACGAACTCGGTGTCGTCCCTGAGCTTCATCACGTCGGCGACGGCGACGCGGTGCACGTTGGGCAACGCCTCGATGTGCTTGTTGTCGAAGCTGCGTCCGGCGCCGTAGACGAGCACGCTGAGGTTCGGGCGGCCGAGCATCTCGGCCGCCATCTTGGCCATGTAGAACTCCCTGCCCTGCCGTTGTTCCGTGCCCACCCGGGCGCGCAGCGGGAGCTTCTCCAGCTTCTGGAAGTTGCGGTAGTCGTGCACGTTGTCCGGGTTGCCGACGTGGCCACAGCGCCGGCAGACGCGAACGTCGCAGACCGTGTTGGGGTCCTTGGAGTACCTGATGGTCTTCCGCTTGGGCCGGCCTGCTCCACAGACGAGACAGATCTCGTTCGGGTCGCCGGAAGAGAACTCGTTGGACCGGAGGCGGCGTCGGACCGCCGCGACGTACCTCGGGCGGGACGATGGACGAGCAAGTCCAACCGCTACCCGCGCCGCTCGCCGTGCCTTGCCCCCGACAGTGGCTTGCGCTCCCATCCACAAAACGTTAACACGGTGACCGCCCGTCAAACGCAACCCGGTGCAACCAGAACATTACAGTGCGAGACCGTTTAGACAATTGCACGTTGCCTCGTTCGTGCGCAGGAGATTCACCCGGCCGGGTGACGTTACCCGTTGGTAGCCAACGGATTGCGGGTCCGATCAGGCGCGCCGGCGCCCTGGCGGTGAGGAAGTCCTGCAGGCCGGCGAGATCGTCGGTGTTCAGGTAGTCGACGCCCGCGTCGACGAGCTCCTGCCAGACCGCTTCACGTGCTTCGCCGGGCTCGTCGGGAGTCGCCCAGATCCGCACCAGGTAGCCGTTGTCGTGCGCGGTCGCGACGAGCGCGCGCAACCTGGCCCGTTCGTCCGCGGGCATCGGGCCGTCGCCGGTCCAGCTGAAGTGGTTGGTCCAGTTGTCGCTGACCAGCGGCATGACCGTGGGCGGCGGGCCGGAGTCGAGGTCGGCCAGCCTGCCGTCGTACCCGGCGTACCTGACCCGCTGGTCGGTCATGACCTCGAGCGCGCGGTTCCCGCTGACCACCGCGTCCACCGCCCGCTGCTTGGGTTGACCGCCGACCCAGCGGGTCATGATGTCCGGGTACTCCCGCAGTGTCCTGTGCAGCGCCCGGTACGTGCTGACCGCCTCGCTCTTCACGTCGACGAGCAGCTGGAACCGTCCGTCGTCGCCGGGGTGGACGCTGCCGCCGTTCGCCTTGACGATCGCGCGCAGCGGGTCAAGGTAGAGGCTCTCCATCGTGCGGGTCGGGTCGACGTCAGCGAGGTCGTGCGCGACCAGCAGCTCGCCGCCGACCAACCAGACGTCACCTCCACGCTGGTGAACCCGTGGTCGAGCGCGTCGTGCAGCGGCCGCTCGTGCTCGTAGTCGTAGCGCCATGGCCGGTGACGCAGTACGGGTCGTGGAGCTCGGCCACCGCGACGAGATGAACAGCGGCAGGCGGTTAGCCGACGAGCAGCACGTCGAGCGTACGCGGGCCGTGCACACCCTCGACACGGTCCAGCTCGATGTCGCTGGTCGCGGACGGCCCGCTGATCCAGGTGAGCGGTCGGCCGGGGTCGAGCCGGCCGATCGCCTCCGGCACCGTACCGACGACCTGGTCCGCATGCACGACACAGAGGTGGTAGTCGGGCACCAGGCTGATCGCGCGGCGGCCCTGGTGGCGGCCGGCGTCCAGCACGATCGTGCCGGTCTCAGCGACGGCGACCACGCAGCCGGTCAGCACGGCGTCGATCCGGTCGAGGTCGTCCGCGGTGTGGTCGCCGTCGTCGCGGACCACCTCTGCGCTGGTCGCGTCCAGCCACTCCGCGGGCAGGTCGGCGGGGACGACGAGCCGGCCGACGGTTCGCTCGGCGAGCCGGTCCGCGACGGCGGTCGCCAGCTCGGCTGCGGCGATCCGGCGGACCGTGGCGCGGTAGTGCTCGACCCTGTCGGTGAACAGCGCCGCCACGTCCGTGTCCGGGTCGGCACCCCGGCCGTACGCCCGCGGTATCGACGGTTCTGTCGCCGTCTCACTTCGTGGTACGTCACGCAGCGCGCCGCGGACCCGCGCCAAGATCTCGTCCCTTGCCCTGCTCATGGGCGTACACCTCGCACTCCCTCACGGTAAGCCACCCTCGCTGCTGTGCGCCTTCACCACCCGCTGTTACGGCGGTGCGCGAACCCGACTTCTGCGAGAGACTCGCGGCTGTGGAACTGTCACAGCTCGTCCGCCGTGAATGGCCTGAACCACCGCCAGGACACTTCGCCGCTCCGACCATCGGCCTGCCGACCCAGTCGACGTTGCGTGCGCTGCACACCGAGCTGGAGGTCTGGGCAGGCGGGGACGCGTCCGCACCGGGGTACGACACCGCCGTCGAGCGGTGTCGCGAGCTGTACGCCAAGCTCGTCGGCGTGCCAGGCGAGTGGGTCGCGGTCGGCAACCAGGTCTCCGTGTGGGCGGGGTTGGTCGCCGCGGCGCTGCCCGACGGCGCCGACGTGGTCGTGCCTGCAGGCGACTTCTCCTCGGTGGTGTATCCGTTCCTCGTCCACGCCGATCGCGGCGTGCGGGTACGGCACGTGCCGCTGGCCGAGCTGGCCGACGCCGTACGAACGGAGACCACCCTGGTCGCGTACTCGCTCGCCCAGTCGGCGACCGGCGAGGTGGCCGACGCGGACGCGGTGCGGGACGCGGCTACCGCCGCCGGAGCGCTCACCATGTGTGACGTCACCCAGGCCGCCGGCTGGCTGCCGGTCGATGCGAGCCGCTTCGACATCACCGTGTGCGGTGGGTACAAGTGGCTGTGCCACCCACGGGGAACGGCTTTCCTCACCGTCCGGCCGGAGCGCCTCGACTGGCTCCGCCCGCTCTACGCGGGCTGGTACGCGGGCGAGTCGAGGTGGGACTCGATCTACGGACCGGAGATGCAGCTCGCGTCGACGGCCCAGCGGTTCGACATCTCACCGGCCTGGCACTGCTGGGTCGGTGCCGTGCCCGCGCTCGAGCTGTTCACCAGCGTGCCGCCCGCCGAGGTGTACGCGCACGACAGCGCGCTGGCTGACCTGCTCCGCAAGCGCGTCGGCGCGGACCCTACGGGCAGTGCGATCGTGACGCTGCCCGACCCCGAAGGGTCGGCCGCGGAGAAGCTGCGGGCGGCGGGATGCGCGGTCTCGGCGCGGGCCGGCAACGTCCGGCTCGGCTTCCACCTCTGGAACACCGAGGCCGACGTCGACCTCGCAGTAGCGGCGTTGCAGGGCTGACCGTAGAGCGCGCGAGTGGTACCTCCGCGACCTCGCGACACTTCGCTCAGTAACGAGTAACGGCCCCGATCTCACCGTGCGTCTTGGTGCAGCCGTACTCCGTAATACCGACGGTCCGGCTACCGATCCGCGAAAGAGAAGATGTCGTCTGGCTCGGGGACCGTAAAGGAGGTCGTCGTGTCGGGTGAGCGCAACGTGTGGTGGCTCGACCTGGCGGGATACGACGCAGAGGCTTGGCGATGGCTGGCCGAAGGCGTCGACGAGTATATGGAGCGAGACGACAAGATCGCGTACCTGAGGACGCATCTCCAGGGCGGTCACGTTCACTCCTGATCGGACGTGGAGGCCGCGGCTGTTGTCGGCTACCCGTGGGTGCTGTCCGAGCCACGGGTGCGCCGCCACCAGGCGCGGAAGGATTCTCGTGGCGGCGAGGGGATGTCACGAGAGTCCGTCCAGCCGGCAATCGGCCGCGGCAGTCGACGGATCCGACCGGTCACTGCGCGGGTAGCCGACGCGGCCCGTTCCGCCCGGGCCAGTCGGTTGGGCTCGGCGAACAACCACGCCGCCGCCCGCATCGCCGCCCGCTCCGGGTCGGGTTTGCGTGACTGTCGTTTCGTGTCGACGGCCGCCGCGCGCTGCTCCACCAGCACCGACGGGATGTCGATCGCGACCGGGCACACCTCGTAACAGGCACCGCAGAGGGTGGACGCGTACGGCAGTGCGGCGTCGTGCGGGTCGGTCGTCCCGTGCAACAGCGGGTTCAGGATCGCACCGATCGGCCCGGGGTACACCGAGCCGTACGCGTGGCCGCCGACCCGCTCGTACACCGGGCAGACGTTGAGGCAGGCGGAACAGCGGATGCAGCGCAGCGCCTGCCGGCCGACGGTGTCGGCGAGCGCCCGGCTGCGGCCGTTGTCGAGCAGCACCACGTGCACCTCCTGTGGCCCGTCGCCCGGGGTGACTCCGCTCCAGGTCGAGGTGTACGGGTTCATCCGCTCGGCGGTGGACGACCGAGGCAGCACCTGCAGGAACGTCTCCAGGTCCGTCCAGCTCGGTACGAGCTTCTCGATGCCGACCACGGAGATGAGCACCTCGGGCAGCGTCAGGCACATCCGGCCGTTGCCCTCGGACTCCACGACGACCAGCGTCCCGGTGTCGGCGACGGCGAAGTTGGCGCCGGAGATGCCGACCTTCGCACGGAGGAACTTCTCCCGCAGGTGCAGCCGGGCCGCTTCGGCGAGCCGGCGGGGCTCGTCGGTGAGGTCGGCAGGTGCCGGGCGGCCGACGGCGGCCATCTCGCGCTGGAAGATCTCCTTGATCTCGGTGCGGTTGCGGTGGATGGCGGGGACGAGGAAGTGGCTGGGCGCGTCGTCGCCCAGTTGCACGATCAGCTCGGCGAGGTCGGTCTCCCACGCGGCGACGCCGGCCGCGCCAAGCGCCTCGTTCAGGCCGATCTCCTGGGTGGCCATCGACTTGACCTTCACCACGTCGTCGGCCTGGTGCGCGCGGACGAGGTCGAGCACGATGCGGCAGGCTTCGGTGTCGTCGCGCGCCCAGTGCACGTGGCCGCCGGCCTGCTGCACCGCGCCTTCGAACTGCTCGAGGTAGGTGTCCAGGTGGCGCAGCGTGTGGTCCTTGATCGCCGCTGCCGCCTGCCTCAGCTCCGGCCAGTCCGGCAGCTCGCCGATGGCCTGCTCGCGCTTCGCGCGGATCGTCGACGTGGCGTGTGCGAGGTTGCGGCGCAGCTGGGTGTCGGCCAGTGCGTGTTTGGCCGCCTCGGGGAAGGCCGGCATCCCCATGAACGTCGACATCAGCGATCACCTCCGGTGGCGGCGAGCACCTCGGCGAGGTGCATGGTGCGTACGCCCGTACGTAGCCGGCTGAGCAGCCCGCCGATGTGGGTGAGGCACGAGTTGTCACCCGCAACGACCACCTCGGCGCCGGTCTGCCGGACGTGCGCGACCTTGTCCGCGCCCATCGCCGTGGACACGTCGGCGTTCTTCAGCGCGAAGGTGCCGCCGAACCCGCAGCACTCGCTGGCCGCGGGCAGGTCCACCAGGTCGATCCCGCGCACCGCGCCGAGCAGCCGCAGCGGCCGGTCCCCGACCTCGAGCAGCCGCAGCGAGTGGCACGTCGGGTGGTACGTGACCCGGTGCGGGAACGTCGCTCCCACGTCCACCCGGCCGAGCACGTCCACGAGGAACTCACTGAGCTCGTAGACCCGCGGCACCGTCTCCGTGACCGCGTCCTGCAGCGCCCGGTCGCCGGCTTCCTCCGCCACGACCGAGTGGTAGTGGCGAATCATCCCCGTACACGACCCCGACGGCACGACCACCGCGTCGTAACCGCGGAACGCGTCCACGAACCGCCGCACCAGCGGCACGCACTCCGGCCGGTACCCGGTGTTGAAGTGCATCTGCCCACAACACGTCTGACCCATCGGAAACGCCACGGTGCACCCGAGCCGCTCGAGCAACCGGACCGTCGCCTTCCCGGTCTCCGGCAACACCGCGTCATTGATACAGGTAACAAAGAGCCCGACGCGCACGCGGCAACCCTACGCGGAGCTCGACCAGCGAGTCACCCAACTCCTCGCCGAAGAGCACCAAGGGCCTGTCCGACGAGAAGCAGGTCGAGGCGATCAAGTGACCGTCTTGTCGTCGATCAAAGCCAGTTCCGGATGATCGACGAAGAGACTGGCGAACGGGTCGACAAGGGGCTCGACGACTTTGCGTTCGTCAAGAACACGCTCACTCGATCCAAGGACGGTTGGCGGGTCAGTGCCACGAGGGATCTGAGGCAGACGTGTTCACCCCCGGCGTGAGGCTGGTCGTGAGCGCCGCCCTCGGCGCGGTGCGTGCCCTGACCTTGTCGACGACGGCGGCTGCCCCGCCAACGGGCTGGCATCAACGACCCGGCGATCTCGTGTCAGGAGACGGTGTGGCAGCCGGGCTTATGACCAGGTCGACTACGGGCCCTGTACGCGCGGCCCCTCCGGCGAGGAGGACGGGCCGTCGGCGGTGACGTTGTCCGAGCGGGCTTACGAGCGGTTGCCTGTGCCGGCGCCGGTGGTGCGGACTGCGCCGCCGAAGGACAAGCGGATGCTGGTGCGGATGCCTACCTGGTTCTGGCTGGGCGAGGCGCAACACGGTTCGCGCAGCGCGACTGCTCGGGCCGGAGACAACTGGGCGACGGTGACGGCGTCGGCCAGGACGGTGGTCGTCGATCCTGGGGACGATCCGGTGACGTGTGCCGCGCCGGGGGTCTCGTACGCGAAGGACGCCGACGAGGACGCGGCTTGCACGCACGCGTACGAGGAGTCCGGTACCTACACGGTGCGGGTGACGGTGCGCTGGGGCGCGAGCTGGGTCGGGTCGGACGGGGACGGCGGCTCGTTGCCTGCCGTCGGCCGGTCGGCGAGCTTCCGGGTGACGGTGGTCGAGTCGCGCAGTGAGCTCGTCGCCGGTTCCTGACCCGCGGGGCGGGGCGCTGCGTCGTGGTCGAGAATCGGCGCATGTGGGTGCGGGCTCGGCGGTTGCCGGAGGCGGTGGATGCGGAGGCGGCGTTCGCCGCGCTCTACCGCGACAGCCCGTACGGGTTCTGGCTCGACAGCTCGCGGCCCGGTGACCGGCAGGCGCGGTGGTCGTTCCTCGGTGACGCGGGCGGGCCGCTCGCGCAGGTGGTCACGGCCGACGTGTGGGCGGGCACCGTGACCGTCGCCGACTCCTCGGGTGCCGCCGAGCAGCTGTCCATGCCGTTCTTCGACTGGCTGGGGGCACACCACGAGCGGCCGGTGACGATGGCCGACGCCGACGTGCCGTTCCAGGTCGGCTGGGTGGGGTACCTCGGGTACGAGCTGAAGGCCGAGTGCGGCGGTGCCCGCGCGCACCGGGCACCCAACCCGGATGCCGCGTTGCTGTTCGCGGACCGCGTCGTCGCGATCGACGCGATCTCCGCGCGCACCTACCTGTTCGCGCTCGACGACGGGTCGGGCACCGCGGAACAGTGGCTGACGGAGACCGGCGACCGGCTCGCCGACCTGGCACCCGCGGAGCCGCCGCAGTTCGGCGTCGACGCCACCCCGCTACGGCTGCGGCACGGCCGCACCGAGTACCTCCAGTTGGTCGACCGGTGCCACCAGGCGATCAGGGTCGGCGACAGCTACGAGCTGTGCCTCACCAACATGGTCGAGGCGCCGGCCGGGTTCGACCCGTGGCAGGCGTACCGGCGGCTGCGGCAGGTCGCGCCCGCCCCGTACGCGGCGTACCTCAGGTTCGGTGACGTGGCGGTGCTGAGCACGTCGCCTGAACGCTTCCTCGCCGTCGGCAGGGACGGGGTGGCGCAGTCGCGACCGATCAAGGGCACTCGGCCGCGCGGCCGGGACGCGGCCGAGGACGCCGCGCTCGCCGCGGAGCTGGCGGCCAACCCGAAGGACCGCGCGGAGAACCTGATGATCGTCGACCTGGTACGCAACGACCTGGCCAGGGTCGCCGAACCCGGTTCGGTCGAGGTCGCCGGGTTGTTCGAGGTCGAGACGTACGCGACCGTGCACCAGCTGGTCAGCACGGTGCAGGCGCGGCTGCGCGCCGACCGTACGGCCGTCGACTGCGTCCGGGCGGCGTTCCCCGGCGGGTCGATGACCGGCGCGCCGAAGCTGCGCACCATGGAGCTGCTGGACGAGCTGGAGGGCGGGCCGCGCGGGGTGTACTCGGGCGCGTTGGGCTGGCTCGGCGTCGACGGGGCGCTCGACCTGGCCATGGTGATACGTACCGCGGTGGTCGCCCGCGGCCTGGTGAGCTACGGCGTCGGCGGGGCGATCGTCGCCGACTCCGACCCGGTCGCCGAGTACGAGGAGACGGCGGTGAAGGCGACGCCGCTGCTCCGGTTGCTGGGCGCGGAGTTCACCGGCTGACCCGACGCGCCGAGGCTGACCACGCTCCGCGATCAGCAGTCCTGTCGGCGCGCGGAATGTGGTGGTCCGCCTCGCTGTCCGACTGCATATGGTGACGAAACGCGACGGTTGTCTCAATATTTGATATGGTCCGCTGTGCGAAGTTGATCTTGGTGATGTCGCCCGACGACCTTCGACAGACTTGGCAGCATGCGACCGAAACCCGAAGTCGAGCCGAGCAGCTTCTTCGACCTCGACATCCGCGTCGGCCGCGTAGTCGACGTCCGGCCACACGAGACTGCGCGCAGCGCCGCGTACGTGGTCGACGTGGACTTCGGTCTACTCGGGGTACGTACTACGAGCGCGCAGGTCTCGCACTACTCGCCCGACGACCTCCGCGGCCGGTTGGTCATCGGCGTGGTCAACATCGGCAGTCGGCAGATCGCCGGGGTGAAGAGCGAGTTCCTGATGATCGGCGCCTACGCGACCGACGGCACCGTCCACCTGCTGTCGGCGGACCAGCCGGGCCCTGAGCCCGGTGACATCATCGGCTGACTACAGGTCCGCCTGGACGCCGATCGCGTCGAGCACGGTGCGGAACTTCGCCGACGTCTCCTGCATCTCGTCGGCGGGTACGGAGCCGTCGACGATCCCGGCCCCGGCGAACAGCCGCAGCCGGTCGCCCTCGACCTCGGCGCTCCTGATCGCCACCACCCACTCGCCGTCGCCGTCGGCGTCCAGCCAGCCGACCATGCCCGCGTAGTAGCCGCGGTCGAACGGCTCGAGCTCGGCGATCGTCCGGTACGCCAGCTCGGTCGGGGTGCCGCACACCGCAGGTGTCGGGTGCAGTGCGCAGGCGACGTCGAGGGCGGTGGTCGCGGGGTCGGCGAGCACGCCCTCGATGCGGGTGGCGAGGTGCCACATCGACCGGGTGCTGACCAGCTCGGGAGCCGGGGACAGCGACAGCGACCGGCAGAACGGCCGCAGCAGGCGCTCGATGTCGTCGACGACGACCGCGTGCTCGTGCAGGTTCTTCGCCGAGCGGAGCAGCTCGCTGCCCAGGCGTTCGTCCTCGACCGGGTCGGCGCTGCGCGGCGCGGAGCCGGCGTACGGGTTCGCGACCACACGGTCGCCGTACCGGCCGATGAGCAGCTCGGGGCTGGCGCCGAGGAAGGTGCGCGGCACCTGCGGGTCGGTGCCTGGCACCGGCACCGCGAACGTGTTGCCGCGCGGGTCCCTGGCGGCCAGCGCGGTGAGGATGCCGGCCGGGTCGGGCGCCGGCGTCGTGGTGAGGTGCACGGTCCTGGCCAGCACCACCTTCTCCAGCGGTGTCGTGCCGAACCGGCTCACCGCCTCGGCCACCGCGGCCGCGTAGCCGTCGGCCGGCGGGTCGTGGCGCACCTGCCAGCGGGTGGCCGCCGGTGGCTCGTACCGGTCGACCTCGGCGTCCACCGGGCCGTTGTGGCGCACCACCTCGGGCACGAACAGGTGCGGGGCCGCCGTCCGCTCGAACGGGATGGCACCGGCGACGACGGCACCGGAGCCGTCTGCGGCGGCCGCCTCGACCAGGGCGGTGGCCCGCGCCGGCAGCGTGGCCCAGGCCTGGTCGCCGTCGGTCGCCGGGAGCGTCGCCCGGACCCCCTCGCCGAGCAGCATGCCGCGCCTGGTGGCGAAGAACGTCTGCCCGGCACGGTAGGTGGCCAGCAGGTTCGCCGTCCCCGTGGTGCGGTCGCTCATACCTTCATCATCACGGACCGGGCGACCGGTCGCCGCGGGACGGGCGCGTCTGACTGGTCACACTCGTCAGCTGCCGATCAGGTCCAGGGTGACCGCCGCGTGCGTGGCGATGCCGGAGCTGAACGCCGCCTCGTCGAAGACGACCAGGTTGGAGTGGTTCCACGGGACGGAGCCGGTGTCCTGGTCGGGCGGGCAGGCGCCGATGAACGCCATCGCACCCGGGTACGCCTGGAGGACGTAGGAGAAGTCCTCGGCGCCCATGATCGGCTGGTCCATCCACTTCGCGTGCTCGCCGAGCAGGTCGGTCGTGACGGTGTGGACGCGCTCCGCGAACGCGTCGTCGTTGACCGTCACCGGGTAACCCAGCTCGATGTCCACCTCGGCGGTCATGTCGTGGGCGGCTGCGACACCGGCCACCACCCGGCGCAGGTGCTCGTGCACGGCCGTACGGACGTCCTCGGACAGCGTCCTGATCGTGCCCTCGATGGACGCTGTCGCCGGGATCACGTTCGTGGTGGTGCCGGCGACCAGGTGCGCCACCGTGAGGATCGCCGGGTCGAACGCCTTCACCCGCCTGGTCATCACCGTCTGCAGCGCGGTTACCATCTCGCAGGCCACGGGGATCGGGTCGTTCGCGGCCGCCGGTGACGACGCGTGCCCGCCCCTGCCGGTGACCGTGACACGGAAGGTGTCCGCGGCGGCGAGCTGCGCGCCGCGGCGTAGCGAGACCACCCCGGTGTGCTCCGACGTCGAGATATGCAGGGCGAACGCACCCGCCACCGAGTCGCGCGGGTAGTCGAGCAGCCCCTCCTCGAGGACGATCCGCGCGCCGCCGTCGCCCTCCTCGCCGGGCTGGAAGAAGAACACGACGTTGCCGGCCAGCTCGTCGCGGCGGCCGGCCAGCAGGCGGGCGGCACCGGCGAGCATCGCCACGTGCGTGTCGTGCCCGCACGCGTGCATCACGCCGGGGAACTCGGACGCGAACGGCAGGCCGGTGTCCTCCTTCAGCGGCAACGCGTCCATGTCGCCACGCAGGATCACCGTCGGGCCCGGCTTGCCGCCGGTCAGCTTCGCGATGACGGCGGACGTACGCTCGGACAACGTGATGTCCAGGCCGAGGTCGGCGATCTCGTCGAGGATGGCCTGCCGGGTGATCGGCAGGTCGAGGCCGATCTCCGGTTGACGGTGCAGTTTCCTACGGAACTCGACGATCCGCTCCTGCAGTGCACGGGCGTCGTCGAGTAGAGCGGCGAGTGTCGGCATGCGGTGAGTATGCCAACCGGACCCGGCCCGGCACCAGCCTCGAATACGCGGCATGATCGGCGGCGGTACCGAACGCACGCATCTCGAGGAGAGCGCATGTCCGAGCCGTCCGTGCCGGCCGCCGCGGCGGGAAGCGACAGCGACCTGGGCCGGCGGACGATCCGGCGGGTGGCGATGCGGCTGTTGCCGTTCGTCGCGTTGCTCTACTTCATCAACTACCTGGACCGTACGAACATCGGCTTCGCCAAGCTCACCATGAGCGAGGACCTGGCGCTGACGGAGACGATGTTCGGGCTGGCGTCCGGCCTGTTCTTCATCGGCTACCTGGTGCTGGAGGTGCCGAGCAACCTCGCGTTGCACAAGTTCGGTGCCAGGCGCTGGATCGCCCGCATCATGCTGACCTGGGGCATCCTCGCCGCCGCCATGGCGTTCGTGCCCAACGCCGGCACGTTGTACGTGCTCAGGCTGCTGCTCGGCGTCGCGGAAGCCGGCTTCTTCCCCGGCATCATCCTGTACCTGACGTTCTGGTTCCCGAAGCGGGAGCGGGCGAAGATCGTCGCCCTGTTCATCGCGGCGGTGCCGATCTCGTCGATGCTCGGCGCGCCGCTGTCCACGGCGATCATGTACGCCACGGACGGGCTGGCCGGGCTCGCCGGCTGGCGGGTGATGTTCCTCGTCGAGGGCCTGCCGGCGATCCTGCTGGCCTTCGTCACCTGGTTCTACCTCACCGACCGGCCGGCGGACGCGAAGTGGCTGACCCCGGACCAGCGGGAATGGCTGGCCGCCGAGATGGCGCAGGAGGAGGCGGAGACCGGTCAGCAGTTCCACTTCCCGCTGCGCAAGGCGCTGACCAACCCGCGGGTCATCGCGCTGTCGTTCGTCTACTTCGGCATCGTCTACGGCCTGTACGCGCTGTCGTTCTTCCTGCCCACCATCGTGGACGGCTTCCAGCAGCAGTTCGGGGTGGAGTATTCGCTGGTGCAGGTCGGCATGATCACCGCCGTGCCGTACGCGGTCGCGGCGATCGCCATGGTGCTGTGGGCGCACCACGGGGACCGCACCAGGGAACGGGTGTGGCACGTGGCGCTGCCGGCCATCGTCGGCGGCGCGGCGATCCCCATCGCGCTCTACCTGCAGAGTCCGCTGCTGACCATGATCGCGGTGACGGTGTGTGCCGTCGGGGTGTGTTGTGGTCTGCCGACGTTCTGGTCGTTGCCCACCACGTTCCTCACCGGTGCCGCAGCGGCCGGCGGTATCGCCCTGGTGAACTCGATCGGCAACCTGGCCGGTTTCGTCGCCCCGTACGTCACGGGAGCGCTCGCGGACCTGACCGGCACCCAGAACGCGGGGATGTGGGCGGTCGGCGCCGCGATGGTCGGCGCCGGCGTGCTGACGATCGCGCTTGGTGCCGCCCCGAAGGCGAAGGAGTGAGGATGGACGCAGCGCACGCCACGGTGGTCGTCGTGATGGGTGTCTCCGGGTCCGGGAAGACGACGATCGGGCAGCGGGTCGCCGCGCAGCTGGGGTGCGAGTTCCTCGAGGGCGACGAGCGGCATCCGCCCGCGAACGTGGCGAAGATGCGTGCCGGCGAGCCGCTCGACGACGAGGACCGCCGGCCGTGGTTGCGCGACCTGGCCGGGTGGATCGCTTCGCGCCTGGGCGGCGGCGACGGTGGCGTGGTCGCGTGCTCGGCGCTCAAGCGCAGCTACCGCGACATCCTCCGCGGCGGCGCCGAGGGGGTGTTCTTCGTCCACCTGGCGGCGAGCCGGGAGGTCATCTCGCAGCGCGTCGCCAGCCGTACGCACGACTTCATGCCGGCCGACCTGCTCGACAGCCAGTTCGCCGACCTGGAGCCGTTGCAGCCGGACGAGGTCGGGGTCACCGTGGACGTGACCCGCGACCGGGCGAGCATCGTCGGCGACATCGTCGCGGCCATCGAAGCCGCCCGCTGACGGGCGGTCAGACGCTGCGGACGACCTCGTCGTAGCCGAGCCGCGGGTTGCGCGGGTGGTAGGCGTCCCGGCGCGGTCGAAGCCGACCATTGGGCCGGCGGCGAGTCCGGCGGCCCGGATGCCGACGATCACGTAGCCGACCTGCAGTGCCGCGTTGAACGTGGCCTTGTCCGTACGGGTCGGGTCGGTGGCGAGCAGCGGCTGCGTGTTCGCCGACGTCGGTGCCCACTTGACCAGGTCGTAGATCGCCTCGCGGATCAGCAGGGTCCTGCACAGCCTGTGGGGTGGGTCACGCGGAGCGTGAGTGGCCGGTGGCCACCGGGCCGGCTCGTGGTCGGTTGCCCGTCCCGTCGAGTACGGCAAGTTTGAAGAAGCGCACCACGCCACCTCGCCGGATACTGAGCGATACGTGGACGACGTGGAGGGATCGCGATGACCGAAGTGCTCCTGCTCGTAGGCACCCGCAAGGGACTCGTGCTCGCACGCAGCACCGGCGACCGCAGTGGCTGGCAGTTCGACCCGCTGCGGTTCACGATGAACGCGGTCTACGCCGTGGGCGTCGACACCAGACGTGCGACACCGCGGCTGTTCGCCGCGGCGGACAGCGAACACTGGGGACCTTCGCTGTTCCACTCCGACGACCTCGGCGCCACCTGGGTGGAGCCGGAGCAGGCGCCCGTCCGGTTCCCCGAACGCACCGGGGCGGCGCTCGCCCGGGTGTGGCAGGTCCAGCCGGGGCCGGCGAGCCAGCCGGACGTGGTCTACGCCGGCACCGAGCCGAGCGCGGTGTTCAAGTCCGTCGACGGCGGCGACAGCTTCACGCTGGTCGAGGGTCTCTGGGACCACCCGCACCGGAAGGACTGGTTCCCCGGGTTCGGTGGCCAGGCGGTGCACACGATCGTGCCGCACCCGGTGGACACCGAGCGGGTCACCGTCGCCATGTCCACCGGCGGCGTCTACCGGACCACCGACGGCGGGGCGAGCTGGTCACCGACGAACAAGGGCATCTCCGTGCGCTTCATGCCGGACCCCGAGCCCGAGTACGGCCAGTGCGTACACAAGGTCGCGAGCCACGCCGGCCGGCCGGACCGGATGTTCGCGCAGAACCACCACGGCGTCTACCGCAGCGACGACGGCGGTGACTCCTGGCGGGAGATCGAGACCGGGTTGCCGAGCAACTTCGGTTTCCCGATCGTGGTGCACCCGCACAAGCCGGACACCGTCTACCTGTTCCCGCTGACCGCCGACGGTGAGCGGATGCCGCCCGAGCTGGCGTGCCGGGTGTACCGGTCCGACGACGCGGGCGAGAGCTGGCGGGCGCTGTCCGCCGGGCTGCAGCAGGAGGGCTACTACTCCACCGTGCTGCGCGACGCGATGTGCACCGACACGGCCGAGCGGGCCGGGGTGTACTTCGGCAGCCGCAACGGCGAGCTGTACGCGAGCAACGACGAGGGAGAGAGCTGGCAGACCATCGCGCGGAACCTGCCCGACGTGCTGTCGGTGCGGGCGGTGACGCTGTGATGGAGGTTGTCGTAGTGGTGCCAGGCGCGCTGCGGCAGTACACCGACGGCGCGTCGCAGGTCGCCGTCGACGTGCCGGCCGACGCCACCATCGGCACGGTGCTCGGCCGGCTCGCCGAGCAGCGGCCGGTTCTGCACCGCCGCATCCAGGACGAGGCCGGCAGGCTGCGCCGGCACGTGAACGTGTTCGTCGGCGACAGGAACATCAGGGACGCGCAGCTGCTCGAGACGAAGCTCGCGTCCGGCGACGAGGTCACCATCCTGCCCGCGGTGTCCGGGGGTTAGAGTCGCCTACTCGTGGGCACGGACGCAGCGGGCGAGCTGGTCGCCATCCCGGCGGGGCGGGTGACGCTGTCGGACCGAAGAACGCAGCGCACCTGGTCGGTCGACGTCGGGCCGTTCCTGCTGGCCGCCGTCCCGGTCACGCAGCTGCGGTACGGCCAGGTCACCGGCGGGCACCCGAGCGCCGGGCATGGCGAGCGGCTGCCCGTCGAGAGCGTGTCGTGGTGGGACGCGGTCCGGTTCTGCAACGCGTTGTCGCAGCGTGAGGGGTTGGCGCCCGCGTACCGTCTCAGTGCCGACACCGAGACCGTCGAGTGGGACGCCGCCGCCGAGGGTTACCGGCTACCGACCGAGGCCGAGTGGGAGCACGCCTGCCGCGCCGGCACCACCGGCCCGCGGTACGGCGAGCTCGACGCGATCGCCTGGTACCGCGGCAACTCGGACGGGCGGGTGCACGACGTCGGCGGCAAGCAACCCAACGCGTGGGGTCTGCACGACATGCTGGGCAACGTGTGGGACTGGTGCTGGGACGTCTACGACGCCGCCGTGTACGGCGAATACCGGGTGCTCCGCGGCGGTGGGTGGTCCGACGAGCACTGGAGCTGCCGGGCCGCCGTGCGCCGCCGCAGCCACCCGACGTTCGAGATCGACGACGTGGGGTTCCGCCTCGCACGCTCGACCGTCGCGCGCTAGTCGCCCGGCTCGGCGTCCCTGCGCGGCCCTGGCAGGGCCAGGTGGAGCAGGTAGCTCACGATGCTCACCACGATCGACCCGGCTACCGCCCACCAGAAGCCGTCGACCTGGAAGCCGAAGCCGAGCTTGCCGGTGATCCACGCGGTGAGCAGTAGCAGCGCGGCGTTCACCACGAACGTGAACAGGCCGAGGGTGAGTACGTAGAACAGGCAGCCGACCGTCTCGATGATCGGCTTCAGCACCGCGTTGATGACGCCGAAGACGCACGCCACCACGACCAGGGTCACCGCACGTTCGGCGCCTGAGCCTGCGCCCGCGCTGATGCCGGGCAGCAGCGTGGCCGCCCACAGCGCGAGTGCCGTGATGACGATCTTGGCTAGCAGCCGCATCCATCCATCCTGACACCAGAACCCGGTCAGTTGGTGCGCAACGCCGTACGCGCGGCGGCCGCCGCCTGCGCGCCGTAGCCGCTGCCGAAGAGCACGGCGTGCACGAGCAACGGCCAGAGCTGGTGCAGCGGTATCCGGTCGCGCCAGCCGTCGGCCAGTGGTGCGCCGAGGTCCGTGGCCGCCTCGCGGTACGCGTCCACTAGGCGGTCGAGATGCGGGGCGCCGAACAGCGCGAGCATCGCCAGGTCGGTCTCCCGGTGGCCGCCGTGCGCCGCCGGGTCGAGCAGCCAGCAACGGCCGTCCGCCGCCCAGTGCAGGTTGCCGCTCCACAGGTCGCCGTGGATCCGCGCCGGCGGTTCCGCCTGGCCGGCCAGCTCGCCGAGCCGGTCCGCGACGCGTTCCACCAGGGCCAGCTGGTCGGCGTCGAGGTGGCCGCGGTCGAACGCCTGCCTTGCGTACGGCAGCAGCCGCCGCTCGGCGTAGAAGGTGGGCCAGTCGGCGGCGGGCGAGTTGTCCATCGGCAGCGACCCGATGAAGCCGGACCACGGCGCGCCGAACGAGTCCGCGCCGGCCGCGTGCATCCGCGCAAGCTCGCCGCCCAGCTGCTCCGCCGCCGTGGCGGACGCGCCTGCCGTAGGCACCCACGCGAGCGCGATACCGTCCTCGCCGGCTGCCAGTACCTCGGGGACGGGCGGACCGCCTGCCTCGGCGAGCCAGCGCAGGCCGGCCGCCTCTGCGGCGAAGAAGTGCGCCGGCGGGTCGGCCATCGTCTTCACGAACACCGACCGGCCGTCGGTGAGCGTGACCCGGGCGCAGTCGCCGATGCAGCCGCCGCCTACCGGCTGCCAGTCCTGCGTCGGCTGACCGAGCAGCCGGTTGGCGACGTCGGGGAGAGCACTCCTACCTGGCATGGCCCCGACGCTACCGGTCAGCGCACCTCGCGCACCTCGCCGCTGGCGAGGTCGTAGACGACGCCGCGGATGACGTCCCTGGCCGGCAGGAACGGATCGGCGGCCAGCTCCGCGACGGACTGCCGCACCCGCTCGTCCAGGTCGCGGAAGCCCGCCACCGGCCAGTCGGGCACCTGGCCGGTCTCCTCCCTGAGGACGGCGGTGAACTCCTGGTCGTCGACGTCGAGCATGCCGCAGCCGGTGTGGCCGAGCACCACGATCTCCGTCGTGCCGAGCAACCGCTGGCTGATCGCGAGGGTCCGCCGGACGTCGGCGGTGACGACGCCGCCGGCGTTGCGCAACACGTTCGCGTCGCCGAGGGCCAGGCCGAACAGTGCGGCCAGGTCGATTCTCGCGTCCATGCACGTCAGCACCGCGACGCGCCTCGCAGGCGCGCGAGGGAGGTCAGCCACCTTGACCGGCGCGCGCGTACTGGCGTGGGTGAACATCTCGTCTGAAGTGCGTGCGGCCACGGGCAGAACCCTACTGGGCGCCGGTCAGCGGGAGATACGGTCCAGGTCGTTGCGGACCGCGTCGAGCAGACCCGGCATGGCCGCCTCGGTCAGCCGGTAGACGTGCTCGAAGTCGCGCAGTGGTCCGCCGTACGGGTCTGGCACGTCCGGCCCGTCGGCGTCCGGGTCGTAGTCGCGCAGCAGCCGTACCTTGTCGGCATGCTGGCCGGCGTGTTGTTGCAGCGCCCGTAGGTGGCCGCGATCCAGGCCGATGACGAGGTCGAGCGTGCCGAGCTCGGCCGGCCGGAACTGGCGAGCGCGCAGCTGTGAGCCGTCCAGGCCGTGCTGCGCGAGCACCTCGACGGTGCCGTGCTCCGGTGGGTCCCCGACGTGCCACGAGCCGAGACCCGCGCTGGCCACGGCGACCGCATGGCCGAGGCCGGCCCGCTCCACGTGGGAGCGGAACACGACCTCGGCCATCGGCGAGCGACAGATGTTGCCGGTGCAGACGAAGCACACCCGGAAGGGCTGCGGGTTGGTTTCAGCCATGCGTGCCCTTCCGTGGGTGCTGCCTCGTCAGCTGGCGGCGGCCGCGTCGGTGGCGGGCGCCGGTGCGGTGCTGTCCTGCGCGGTGCCGTTGGTGCTGGCCGGCACCGTGCCGTCCTCCCTCATGGAGTTCAGCAGCGTCTTGGCGAGCCCCATGCCGGTGCCGCCCAGGGTCAGCGCCTTCGCGAGCATGTCCGATACGCCGTCCGCGCCGTTGAGCACGACCATGTGGTCGACGTTGCCGAGCGCCTGGGCGCCGGCCGACACGATCTCCGGCCACTTCTCCGCCAGCTGCTGGGCGACGACGGCTTCCTGGTTCTCCGCCAGCGCGTTCGCCCTGGCCTGAATCGCCTCGGCCTCGGCGAGGCCCTTGGCCTTCGCCGCCTCGGCCTCGGCCAGACCGCGGGCCTGGGCCGCAGCCGCGTCCGCCTCACCGGTCGCCCGGGTGGCGTGCGCCTCGGCGTCACCACGCATCTTGGTCGCCTCGGCGTCGGCGTTCGCGGAGGTCTGTACGCGCATCGCGTCCGCGTTCGCCCGCAGCTCGGTCTCCCGCGCCTCGGCCTCGGCCGAGGAGATGCGCGCGTCGCGCTGCGCGTCGGCCAGCGTCCTGGTCTCGTACGCCTTCGCGTCGGCCGGCTTACGGACCTCGGACTGCAGCTTCTGCTCGGCCAGCTGTGCGGACAGCTCGGCGCCCTCGGTCTCCGCCCGGATGACGTCCTGCCGTGCGGTGGCCTCGGACAGCGGGCCCGCCTGCCGCGCAGTGGCGGCGGCCTTGTCGACCTCGGCCTGGTACGACGCCTGCTTGATCTGACTGTCCCTGATCGACAGCGCCTTCTCCGCGGCGGCGACCTGCTCGGACTTGGTCGCCTCCTGGTCGCGCTCGGCCTCCGCGATCCTCGCCTGGGCGGAGATGGCGGCCGCGTGCGGCTTGCCGATGTTCTCGATGTAACCGGAGTGGTCCTGGATCTCCTGGATCTGCAGCGAGTCGACGATCAGGCCGAGTTTGCTCATCTCGTTGGCCGACGAGCTACGGATCTCCGAGGTCAGCTGCTCGCGGTTGAGCAGCAGGTCTTCGACGGTGAGATTCCCTATGATCGACCGCAGGTGGCCGGTGAACAGCTCGTGGATGGTCTCGTCCATCTGCTTCTGCTGGTCGAGGAACCGGCGCGCGGCGTTCGCGATGGAGACGAAGTCGTCGCCGACCTTGTAGATGACGACGCCCTGGATACTCACGGGAATACCTTGCTTGGTCACGCACTCGACCTCGAGGGACGCGGCGCGGGAGTCGAGCAGCAGCCGGCGGGCGGTCTGGAAGCCGGGCATCACCATAGCGCCCTTACCGGTAATGATCTTGAAGCCGAGGCTCTCGGCGGCGCCGGTGCGTTCGCCTCGGGCGCCGAGGCCGGAGATGATCAGGGCCTCGTTCGGTTCTGCGACCTTCCAGACCAGGCGGAAGATGATCACGATCACGATGACCGCGACCACCACCGCCGCAGCGATGTAGAGATAACTGGTTAACAGCAACGTTCACTCCTTCGTCGACCGGGGGCCGTCCCCCGGGCAGGTCCAGTCAGACGTTCGGTGTGGAGTGGGACGGGGTCAACTCGTCGATGGCTCCGATCAGCCGTACGCCGCTGTCACGTAGATTGTGCGCGGCGGATGGTATTCGGTGACCACCACGATCTGGCCCTCTTCGAAGCTCTCGTCCGGAACCGTCGGGTACGCATAGAACGCTTCGACGCCGCCACGGACCTCGAGCATCACCTCGCCGACAAGACCGGTCGCGATCTTGCCGGTGACCCGGCCCTGTCTGCCGACCAAGGAATCCCTCCACGGTGAACTACTGCAGCCACACGGTAGCGGAGTGCCGCGGCTCGTAGGAGCGAGCGTCGGCGGAAGTTACCAAAGAGATCGTTGCGCGGCGACTACCGGTCTCCCTGCCGCGACATCCTATCCACCGCGTCGGTGAGGCTAGACAGCGGAAGCTCCTCGCCGTCGAGCCGTACGGGTACGACGTCCGTGCTGCTGGCGAGGCCGATCCGGTGGAACGCGACCCGGCCGGCGTTCTCGACCACTACGGCCGCGCGTCCTTCGGTCGCCTCGGCGTCCGGCTGCGGCCACGGGTGGACGACGATGTCGGAGATGGTGAGGTCGCGGTAGTCGAGCTGGCTGATCTCGCTGTCCACTTCGCTCTGCCCCCAGCCGGCCACCCGGAGCGCGTACAGCCCCCCGATCCAGCCGATCTCGCAGTCCGAGACGGAGATCCGGGAGCTGACCTGCGACTCGCCCGGGGACTCGTGGAACCGGTCGGTGTTGTCGCCGGGCAACAGCCGGAAGCCGATCTCCACGCCGGACATCCGTGCCCGCTCGACCGTGACGTCGTGTACGGAGCTCAGGTAGAAGCCCTCGAACGCCTTGCGTACGTACAGGTCCTCGATGGTCAGCTGGTGCGGGTGGTACGTTGGGCCGGTGAGGTCGTCCACGCTCTCGCCGGGCGCGCCCCAGTGCGCGGCGACGCCGGTGCCGCCACCGCTGACATGCACCTCGGCGAGGTGGATCCGGCGTACGGCACCCATCACGGCGATGCTGTTGGCCGCGCACCGCCCGGCGCGGAGTACGTGGATCCGCTGCAGCGAGACGTCGGCCAGCCAGTCCGCGGTAGCCGGATAGAGGTACTGGCCGACGGTGACGGCCGTCCAGCGGTCGCCGTCGTGCGGGCCGGGATACGCGGCCGGCAGCTCGAGGCGCAGGTCGGAGATGCTGCACCGGGAGCCGAGGATGTGCACGAACGGTTGCTCGACCGGCTCGACCTGCGCCAGGGTCGCCCGCGGTAGCCCACCTGGCGGGCCGTGCAGCGACCAGCCGTCGGTCAGCACGAGCCCCTCGGCGAGCGGATGGCGGCCGGCCGCGACGTGGATGCGCCCGGGCGTCGCGGTGGCCAGCAGCTCACGCAGGATGGCGGTGTTCTCGTGCGGGTCGTCGGTCAGCGTCGGCTGATGCTCGGGCACGGTTGCGGTAGCCAGGTCGGTCGTCTCGCTCATCCGTTCCTCCGCGACCGCTTCGATCGCTGTCCTCCGACAGGTGCCGCGGTGGCCTGGCTGACCACCAAGGCCGCAACGCGGCCCCTACCTCTGGCCAGCTCCTCAGCTCCTTCGCTACTCATGCCTGCCCGTACCTCGCGGATACCAGCTGCCAGTGCATCCGCCGGTCGGCGAGACGGGTCAGCGGCCCGCCGTCGGTGGCGACCACGCCCAGGTGGACGAGCGCGGCGCCGTCCGGTGGCTCGGTGCAGGTGACGGCGATCCGGCCGCCGGCAGCCGCGGTGATCTGACAGGGCAGCTGCCGGCTCGACCCGATCGGCACCAGCACGGCGCGGAGCTGGCCGCGGGCCAGCAGCTCCGCGCCCGTGCGCGAGCTGAGGCCCTGGTCGAGCGGCCGGGCAGCCTTGCGTACGCCACGGACGGCGAGGTGCCGCATTCGCCGGCGCAGGTCGGTGCCGAAGTTCCCCAGCTCGTGCTGTGCGACCAGCTGCGCCTTCTGCCTGGTGGACAGTGGTGGCTGGCCGGGCGCCGGCTTCGGGAACACCAGGCTGCCCCGGCCCGGCCGCGCCGGGTCGGGACGCACCTCGCCGACCAGCTGTGGCTGCAGCGTCCACGTGACCGGCCCTGGCACCGCCGGCATCGGCTGTGCCACGAAGTAGTCCGCCCGTACGTCGATGGCCGTGCTCTCGGTGCTGCCGCCCGCAGCGATCAGGCCGAGCCGGTCACACGTTGGCGCGTCCAGGGTGGCGCCGGGCCGGGTGGGCATCGGCGGCTCCGGCCCGGTCGGCGTGGCGTGTACGGCGTCCACGCGCACGCCGACGGCCGGCCGCTCGGTGGTCGGCTCCGCCCACGCGGGGACGTGCGCCTCGACCTCGGTGACGTCGATCACCAGGAAGCCGTCGGCGGGCAGCTCTTCCGCAGCAAGCGGGAAGCTGACCCGTTGCCGTGCACGCAGCCCGAAGTCGGTGACGCGGCGCGCCAGCAGCACCGTGCCGCGGGTCGCGCCCTGCGCCCGTACGGCGAGCAGCCGGGCGCCGTGCGGCGTGCGCGGCTGGACGTGTTCCGGCACCAGCCGTTCCCACCAGGCCGCGGTCTCGGCGTCCGCGGCCAGCTCGACGGTGACCCGCACCGGCCCGGTCGGCTCCGCGACCTTGACGGCGAACAGGCCGGGGCTGGTCTCGAACCGGCCGACGACCCCGTCGCCGCGGGTGAGACCGTCGACGAGCTTCAGCTCCGGCTGCCCACCGCTCGTGACCGCTCCCGGCACCGGGAGCACCTGCGTCGGCTGGTCGAAGTCCGTGCCGATGCCGAACGCGGCTGGCGAGGTCGTCGTCATAGGTCGCTCGCTTCCAACGCGGTCAGGTCGATTCGGGTGAGGAACGGCTCCCTGCGTTCCCACATCCGCCGGGTGGCGGTGAACGCCGGGTCGCCGTCGCACTCCATGCCGGCCATGGCGATCCGGATCACCCGCAGCAGCTGGTCGCTGGCGCCGACGTCCCAGTGCGGCACGAGCGGTGTGCTGACGTCGTTGCCGCTGCGGTAGAACCAATGCCACAGCCGGGCCCGCTCGATCTGTTCCTGCGTGATCAGCGAGTCGCCGGCACACAGCGAGTCGAGCGAGTGGTCGAGGATGGCCCAGTAGTCGTCCTTGTCGGCCGCCACCCTGGACAGGCCGCACGAGCTCCACTCCGACCAGCCGGCCTGCACTGCCGGGATGCCGTACGCGGGCAGCTCGTTGCTGACGCTGCCGCGCACGGTGACGCCGAGGTCGAGCATGCTCCACAGCATGTTCTTGCTCAGCGCGCGGCTCGGCCGGAACGCCATATGGCCGGCGTCCGCGTGGCGTTCGGCCACCTCGTCGAAGAACCCGGTGACGTCGTAGAGCGCCTGGCTCGGGTGGTCGAGGAACAGCCAGCTGACGTCCGTGCGCTCCCGCGCGTACGCCGCAGTCTCCTCGAACCAGCCGGCGAGGTCGTCGAACGTCTCGAGGTTCGTGTTCAGCGCGTCGGAGACCGCGTGGTTGAAGACGGCGACGACGGGCTTGTCGCGGTCGAAACCCATCCGGTCCACGGCGTGCAGCCGCAGCTGGGCGCGCTCGGTCGCCGTGGCCAGGTCCATCGTCGCGCTGCTGCCTGCACGCCACCACGACGGCCGGCCGAGGTTGCCCTTCGCCCGCCACGCGACCAGCTCCGCGCTGCGCCTGATCTTCTCCCGGTTCGCCCAGAGGTACTTCTCGAAGTACTCGCCGATCTGCACGGTGAGCTCGCCGCGGAAGGTGCGGGTGCCGGTCGCGTGTTCGGGGAACAGCGTGTACGCCTTCAGCGAGCCGGTGCTCTGCACGTGCACGACCGGCACGGCGAACCTGGTCGCGGACTCCACGGCGAGACCCCAGTGGTTGTAGTCGACGTGGCTGGTGACCAGGGCGGCCGGCTGCAGCGAGTGGCAGAGCGCGTCGTAGACGCGGGAGAACTCGGCGCTGCGGCCGCGCACCCGTGTGTACGCCTCGCCGTCCATGTCGGCGGCGCTCAGCCGCGGCACCCGCAGCACCCGGCACGCGGTGGCCCGCACCACGTGGTCGAGCTGGGTGGGGTCGATCCCGTTCGGCGCACCGTCCATCGGGATCCGCTGGCCGGCCACGTCGATGGTGTCGGGTACGTCGATGCCGGCGGCGAGCCGCTTGTCGATGATGCTGTGGATGTCGATGACGGCATCGGCGCCGTAGGCACGGGCGAGCTCCTCGACCTTGGCGACGTCGAAGTCGCTCCACAGCGCCGCGTACCAGTCCTCGTCGGTACCGGTGAGCACGGCGAGCTTGGCGGGGAAGATCCGCCGCAGTGCGTTCGCGACGGTGAGGTTGCGCAGCGACACGCGGATGTCCTGGTGCAGTGCCTCGACCAGGATCCACCGTTCGTCGCCGGTGGTGTGACGCTGGACGTTGTTCCGCCAGAACACCTCCGCGGTGCTACAGAACCTGTCGAACTCCCTGCCCTGGGCCTGTAGCCTCATCGCCCAGCTCCTCTCCGGAACAGCCTTCGCCACACCGCACCTGCCGACCGGACCAGCCGGTTCCCGACCCGGTAGCTGGTGGACGTGCGTACCCGCCGTAACTCGGCATCCCGCTCTTGCACGACCCGGTCGAGCCACCGCAGCTGTGCGTGCAGCTCGCTCGGCCGGTCCTCACCGGCGGGTGGAGAGGGTACTGCGACGAACGTCCTCCCGGTCCGCTCGTCGTGCGCCTCCTGCCAGCCCACCAGGTCGACGATCTCCGCCGGCTCCCGTCGGTGGCCGAGGCCGAGCTCCTGCCTGGCCACCTTCTCCGCCACGTCGGTCGGTACGACGTGGCCGTGCATCTCCGCCCACTCGGTGCGGATGCGCTCGGCACCGCCGGGCACGATGTCGTCGTCGGCGAGCCGCATCGGGTCGCCGTACACCCCGACCTCGCAGCCGACCGACGCGCCGTAGAGCACGGCGGTGCTGAGGCGGTTCGAAACCACCCGGCGGTGCCGGCGCAGTTCGGCGAGCTGCCGGTGGAGGAAGTCCACGTTGGCGTCGTGCCGGCCGCGGCCGCGCCTGCCGTGCGTGATCACCCGGAAGCCGGCGCGCTCGTAGCTGCGCCTGACGTCCGGGGTCTGGTACTCCAGCCAGTACAGGCAGACGGTGACCGGCCCGCTCTCGTGCGCCCTGATGGTCGCGGCGAGCCTGCGGTGGTCGCCGGTGACCGGTTGCTTCTCCCAGCCGTGGAACGGGTAGACGATCGTGCCGCGGCGTTCGCCGGCGTGCTCGTCCTGCGGCGCGAGCGCGAGCAGGTACGCCCACGGGGCGCCGAGGACGTGGTAGTCGCGCAGGCCGAGCTCGTGGCCCCGGGCGCGCGGCCCGTCCGACCACACCAGCTTCGGCACGCCAGGCGCCAGGTCGGCGCGCGGGTCGAAGCCATGATGGACGTTCCAGCCGTGCTGCAGGTACCCCCAGATGCGCGGCGGGTCGCACCAGTCCGCCAGCCCCGCGTAGCGCGCGAGTACGTGCGCATGCCCGTAGAAGTAGTTGATGTGGTGCACGAGGTCAGCCCAACGCCGCGACGAGCGCCTCGACGGTGCGGTCCTGGTCGGCCTGGGTGAGGTCGGGGAACAACGGCAGCGAGAGCTCCTCGGCGTAGAACTGCTCGGCGTTCGGGCACAGGCCGCGCCGGTAGCCGAGGTCGGCGTACACCGGGTGCCAGTAGACGGGGACGTAGTTGACCTGCACCCCGATGCCGGCCGCGCGCATCTTCTCGTAGACCTCGCGTCTGCGGCCGTCTAGCACGCGTACGGGGAACAGGTGCCAGGTGGCCTCGGAGTCCGCGCGCTGCTCGAGCAGCTGGATGCCGTCGACGCCGGCGAGCAGCTCGCGGTACCGCTCTACGAGCGCGAGCCGGCGGCTGCGGAACGCCGCCAGCCGGTTCAGCTGGGCGAGGCCGAGCGCGCAGAGCACGTCGGGGAGCCGGTAGTTCACCCCGAACTCGTGCACCTCCTGGTGCCAGCCGCCCTCGTCCGGGTACCGCAGGTCGCCGTGGTCACGCACCAGGCCGATGGTGCGGAACCGCCTGGCACGGGTGGCGATGTCCGCATGCGGTGTCGCCACCGCGCCGCCCTCTGCCGTGGTGAGGTTCTTCGTGGGGAAGAACGAGAACGTCGTGACGTCGGCGACGGAGCCGACCGCCCGGCCGCGGTACCGCGAGCCGATGGAGTGGGCCGCGTCCGCGATCAGCAGCGCACCGCAGGCGTCCGTGACCTGACGCAGCGCGTCGTAGTCGGCGGGCTGGCCGGCGTAGTCGACCGCCGTGACGGCGCGGGTGCGGGAGCTGGTGGCCGCCTTCGCCGCCTCCGGGTCGAGCAGGCCGGTGGCCAGGTCGATGTCGGCGAAGACCGGTGTGGCGCCGAGGATCGACGCGCACGACGCGGTGGCGACGAACGTCATGGGGGTGGTGACGACCTCGTCGCCGTGGCCGACCCGGCAGGCGGCGTACGCCGTGTGCAAGGCGGCCGTCCCCGACGTCACCGTCACGCACTCGGTGCCGCCGGCCCAGGCGCCCAGCTGCTCCTCGAACGTACGCACGGCTGGCCCGGTGGTGAGCCAGTCACCCTGCAACACCTCCGTCACCGCGGCGATGTCTTCGGCGGTGACGGACTGGCGGCCGTACGGCAGCATTTCGTTGCGTTTCCTCTGCGGTCAGAGTTCGGGCAGCATGTCGCGGATCTGGTCCACGTCGAGCCAGAGGTCGTTGGTGTCGGAACGGTACGCGAAGCCGTCCGACAGTGCGACGCCGTCCTTCGGCGGTTCGTAACCCCAGGTCGCGATCGTCGGCTGCAGGACGTACCTGTCACCGAGCTGCAGCGCGCGCCTGCCCTCCTCGGGCGACACCATCTCCTCGTGCAGCTTCTCGCCCGGCCGCACCCCGATCTCGTGCATCGGCGCGTCCGGCGCGATCGCCTGGGCCAGGTCGACGAGCTTCATGCTCGGGATGCGCGGCACGTAGAGCTCGCCGCCGGCCATCAGCTCGAACGAGTCGACGACGAACTGCACCGCCTGGTCGAGGGTGATCCAGAACCTGGTCATCCGCTTGTCGGTGATCGGCAGCGACTTGCCCTCCGCGCCGAGCTTGCGGAAGAACGGGATCACCGAGCCGCGGCTGGCCATCACGTTCCCGTACCTGACGACCGCGAAGCGGGTCGGGTGGTTGGCGGCGTAGTGGTTCGCCGACACGAAGAGCTTGTCCGCCACGAGCTTGGTCGCGCCGTAGAGGTTGATCGGGCTCGACGCCTTGTCGGTCGACAGCGCGACGACCTTCTGCACGCCCGAGTCGATCGCCGCCTCGACGACGTTCTGCGAGCCGGTCACGTTCGTGCGTACGTACTCGAACGGGTTGTACTCCGCCGTGTCGACCTGCTTCAGTGCGGCCGCGTGCACGACGTAGTCGACGCCGTGCATGGCGCGCATCAGCCGGTCGCGGTCGCGGATGTCGCCGAGGAACCAGCGCAACCGCGGGTCGTCTTCGAAGAGCTGACGGGCCTCGTACTGCTTCAGCTCGTCCCGGGAGATGACCACGATGCGACGCGGCTCGTAGTTGTCGAGCACGTGGCGGATGAACGTCTTCCCGAAGGAGCCGGTCCCGCCGGTGACGAGGATGTCCGAGCCATTGAGTATCGACACGCCGATACAGCCTTCCCGGCGCACGCCTGCGCGTAGTGAAACGTTAGTGGGTCCGCGCGAGAAGCTAGGTAGCGAAAGTGACGCCCACATGAATTCAAGGGGGTATGGAAGGTGAAGCGCGGCCGTCGAAGGGTGACGCCGCGACTTTGCCGTGCTCAGATGGGTGTCGATGAACAACTACGAAGGCGGTAGCCCCACCGTCGTCGGCGTCCTACAGGCGCGCATGGGATCCACCAGACTGCCCGGCAAGGTGCTGCACCCGTTGGCAGGGCGCAGCGTGCTCGGGTGGGTGGTGCGTGCCGTACGTGTAGCCGACTGCCTCGACGAGCTGATCGTGGCCACGACCACGGACTCCGACGACGCCCCGATCGTCGCGGAGTGCGAGCGGCTCGGCGTAGCCGTCGCGCGCGGCGACGCGGACGACGTGCTCGGCAGGTTCCTGACCGCGACTGAGAACCTCAAGCCGGACGCCATCGCGCGGTTCACTGCAGACTGTCCGTTGCTCGATCCCACGCTCGTCGCCGCGTCGGTCGCCAGCTGGCGAGCCGCGCCGTGGCTCGACTACGTGAGCACTGCCATGCCGCGGTGCGTGCCGCGCGGCATGGACGTCGAGGTGGTACGCGGCGAGGCGCTGCGCGAGCTGGACGGGATCGCCGAGGCGCATCACCGTACGCACGTCACGTCCGGCATCTACACCAACCCGGGTCGGTACCAGCTGCTCGGTCTCGGTATCCAGCCGAACGCCGCTGACCTGCGCGTCACCCTGGACACGACCGACGACCTCGCCATGCTCGAGGCGATGGTGGCGGAGCTCGGCGACCGGCCGGCCGCGCTGCCAGAGGTGGTGGCGTTCCTGCGGTCGCGGCCGGAGATGGTCGAGCTCAACGCGCACGTCGAGCAGAAGGTGCTGGAAGCAGGTTGACCGCGCCCCGGATGGTCGCGTTCTGCTGCGACGCCGGCCCGCAGATCGGGGTGGGCCACGTGATGCGCTGCATCGCGCTGGCCGAGGCGGTCGCGGCGCGCGGTCTGCGTCCGGTGTTCTTCGCCTCGGTGGCTGACCTGCCGTGGGCGGGTGCGCAGCTGCGGCGGCGGGGGTTCCAGGTGGTCGCGTCCGCAGACGACCCGAGCGCGTACCTGCGTGCGGTGCTCGGTCGGCAGCCGGCCGCCGTGGTGCTCGACTCGTACCTGTTGCCGGCCGAGGTGTCCGAGGGCTTCCAGGCGGCGGGTGTGCCCGTGCTCGCGATCGTGGACGGCGAGCTGGCCGGCCACCGCGCCGACCTGTACGTCGACCAGAACCTCGGCGCGGAGGACGCGCCGGTCGACCTGCCCGCGGGCGCAGTGCGGCTGGCCGGGCTGCGGTACGCGATGCTGCGTGCCGAGATCGCGCAAGCGCGTCCCGCGCAGCCGGGCACCGGCGCCGAACCTGGCGTGCCTCATGTGCTGGCGTTCTTCGGCGGCACCGATGCGTTCGGCGCTGCGCCGGTGCTCTGCCGCGCGCTGGCGCTGACCGGGCAGCCGTTCACCGCCACCGTGGTCGCGGCCGCTGCCGACCGGGTCGCGGAGGTCGACGCGGTGCCGCTGGCCGGCGGGCAGCGGGTCACGGTGATCCCGCCGACCGACGACCTCGCCGCACACGTGCTCGGCGCGGACCTGGTGCTCGCCGCGTCCGGCACCTCGCTGTGGGAGCTGCTCTGCCTCGGCGCGGCGGCCGCGGTGGTGTACGTGGCGGACAACCAGCTCGTCGGCTACCGGCGGACGGTCGCCACCGGCGCGGTCGCCGGGCTGGGCTCGTTGCGCGACGTACGCAGCGACCCGGCGGCGGCCACCGCCCGGCTGGCCGAGCTGCTGCGTTCGGCCGACGAACGCGCAGCGCTGCGCCGCCGCGGCTGGGCCCTGGTCGACGGCCGCGGCACGGCGAGGGTTGCCGACGCCCTGCTCGACGTACTGTCCGCCGAGCATCAGCACGCCTAGCCGATGATCTCGTCGGCGACCCAGCGTGCGACGTCGGTGGGGTAGGGCGCGGGGAGTCCGAGCACGATGTGCCGGAAGCCGGCGTCGACCGCTCGGCCGGTCGAGTCACGGACGTCCTGGGGACGGTCGTAGTCGACCGGGAGGTAGATCGAGCGGGTGATCGCGGCGGGGTCGCGGCCGACTTCGGCGCAGTAGCGGTCCAGCAGCTTGCTGCGTAGCGTCGCGTCGTCGATGTCGTCGCCCGGCATGTTCCATAGGTCGGCGTGCTCGGCGGCGACGCGCAAGGTCCTGGCGGCACGCCCGCCGATGAGTACCGGCGGGCCGGGGCGCTGAACGGGTTTCGGGTTGCAGAACGCGCCGGTGAGCTGGGTGTGCCGGCCGTCGAAGTCGAACGGTTCGTCCTCCGTCCAGAGCCTCCGGACGAGGGCGCAGGTTTGGGCAAGGCTCGCCACGGCATGTTTCGCGTCGTCATACGGGAGTCCGTGGGCGTCGTACTCGCGTCGGGCCCACGGGATGTCGGTACGCGAGCCGGCGCCGATGCCGAAGTCGAGCCGTCCGTCGCTGACGATGTCGACGGTTGCGGCGATCTTGGCGAGCATCGCGGGCGGCCGGAAGCGGTTGCTGGTCACGAGCAGCCCGAGGCGGAGCCGTCGGGTCTGCGCGGCGAGCGCCGCGAGCAGCGTCCAGCCCTCGTAGGTCGGGCCGTTCGGGTCGCCGAAGATCGGCAGCAGGTGGTCGAACAGCCAGGCGTGCTCGATCTCCGGGACCTCGTCTGCCTCACGCCACACCCGCAGTACGTCGTGGTACTCGACCTGGGAGGGGGCGGTCATGATGCCGAAGCTCGGTCGGGTCACCACGGGACCACCCCGGCGTCCTCGAAGAAGCCACCCGTCGGGCCGTCATCGGGCAGGGTCGCGAGCCGGATCGCGATCGCCGCGCCCTGTTCCGGGGTACGGACGCCGCGGAAGCCGTTGAGGTCGGTCGCGCAGAAGCCGGGGCAGCCGGCGTTGACCAGGATGCTCGTGTCGCGCAGTTCCCTGGCGTACTGGACGGTGACGGCGTTGAGGAACGACTTCGACGGCGAGTACGCGGCGGACAGCGGTCCCGGTTCCTCGCCGGGAACCGACTGCCGGGTGAGCGAGCCGCCACTGCTCGACATGTTCACGATCCGCGGCGACGCCGAACGGCGCAGCAGCGGCAGCATCGCGTTGGTGACGCGGATGACGCCGATGCCGTTCGTCTCCAGGGCCGTCCGTAAGGTCGCAAGGTCCACCGTCGTGGGGTCTTGGGGCATGGCACCGGTCACGCCGGCGTTGTTGACGAGCACGTCGAGGCGACCGGAGCGGTCCGCGAGCAACCTGGCGGCTGCCGTCACGCTCGCGTCGTCGGTCACGTCGAGCGGCACGCCGAACGCATCGGCGCCGGCTGCGCGCAGCTTCTCCACGGCCGCCTCGCGGCGCTGATCATCGCGGGCGCCGACGCCGATGCTCCAGCCGAGTGCGCCGAGGCCCGCGGCGATCTCGTATCCGATTCCCTTGTTCGCGCCGGTGACCAGCGCTGTCGTCTGTCCGCTCATGCCCTCGAGCGTGCCCGCGGCCCGGTCGGCACCGCCAACACCGGCTGGGTGGGCAGCAATACCTCACGGGTATCGATCGCGAGGTACCGTGTCGCCATGGAGACGCGGGAGCTGAGGTACTTCGTCGCGGTGGCGGAGGAGCTGCACTTCGGCAGGGCCGCGCAGCGGCTCGGGATCGCGCAGCCGCCGCTGTCGCGGGCGATCCGGCTGCTCGAGCGACGGCTCGGGGCGACGCTGCTGGCACGCACCAGCCGGGCGGTCACCCTGACCGAGGCCGGGTCGGTGCTCCTGCGGGAGGGCCGGGCGGCGCTGGACGCGGTCGAGGCCGCCGACCGCCGTACCCGCCGCGCTGCTCTTGCCGCGACCGGCCAGGCCGGCGTGGTCCTCGCCACGAAGGCCGGCGCGTCGAGCGAACTGCTGGCGAAGCTGCTCGACGCCTACTCCGCCGAACCCGATGTGGTCACCATCGACGTACACCTCTGCGGGATCGGTGAGCAGGAGCCGCTGCTGCGCGACGGGCGGGCCGACGTGGCGATACTGCACCGGCCGTTCGACGCGACGGCCGGTTTCGACACCGAGGAGCTCTACACGGAGGGGCAGGTCTTGGTCCTGCCGGCCGGGCATCCGCTCACCGGGCGGAGCCACGTGCTGATGGACGAGGTCGCCGAGCTACCCGGCCTGCCGATGCCGCGCTGGCCCCGCCGTGACGGCACGGACCCGGAAGGGCCAGGTCCCGAGGTCAGGGACCACACGCAGCTGTTGCAGCTGGTCGCGCTCGGCCGCACCTCGGTGATCCTGCCGGAGTCGATCCGCTCCCAACTGCGCGGCGACCTCGTCACGGTGCCGGTGCTGGACGCGCCGAAGGTGACGACGGTGATCGCGTGGCCACCACACAGCCGATCACGGGCGGTCGCCGGCCTCGTCCGGACTGCGACACGTCTCTAGGTCGGTCGGGTGCGGCGGTTTCGGTAGAGCCGGACGGCGACGCCGACCCAGGAGATCGCGATGACCACTGCCACCGCCAAGTACACCTGGTCCTGGTATTCCACCGGGTACACGACGTCGCGTACGTAGACGTCGAGGAAGGCGCCGGGCAGCTCCGGTTGACCGCCACGCACCCGCAGGGCGTTCTGCAGCACCGTCAGCGGACAGACGACCCCGGCGAGCACGATGGCGAGCGCCCAGCCGCTCGCGAGCGCGTGCACGAAGAACGTCTTCGGGAAGCGCCAGGCGAGGAAGCCGCCGACGACGAGGTAGACCAGGTACCCGGCGTGCACGCAGGCCACCGCCACCGCGAGCCACCGGAACACCATCGCGACCACCTTCCCGCGCGGCGCGCGAGCCGTGTGGCTGGCGAGGCTACAGCAGGTCCCAGCCGAGTGGGGTGCCCTTCGCGGCGTCCTTGCGGAACGTCCGGCCGAGTACGTCGTCGATGGCCGCAGGCGGCAGGCCGCCGGCCGGCCGGATCGACCGGACGTTCGCCGACGTCACCTCGTCGCCCGCGCGGACGTCCGCCACCACGAACAGCGAGCGCCGGAAGCGCAGGCCCTCCGCCTCGGACGCCACCGGGCCGATGTCCGTGCTGCCGAGCGCCCGCCACGCGGTCTCCGTCTCCCGCCGCAGTGTCGCGAGCTCGGTCGGTTCCAGCGAGAACGCGGAGTCCACGCCGCCGTCGCCGCGGTCCAGCGTCACGTGCTTCTCCACCGCGACGGCGCCGAGGGCGACCGCGGCCACCGCGGCGCCGATGCCAGGCGTGTGGTCGGACAGTCCCGCGTGCACGCCGAACGCGTCCGCGAGCACCCGCAGGCTGCGCAGGTTGCTGTGCTCGGGTGGCGCCGGGTACGAGGCCGTGCACCCGAGCACCACGAGCTGGTCGTTGCCGGCCGAGCGTGCGGTGCGTACGGCGGCGTCGATCTCCGCGAGGCTGGCCATGCCGGTGGAGATGACCAGCGGCTTGCCGGTCTCCGCCATCCGCCGTACCAACGGCAGGTCGACGATCTCCGAGGAGGCCACCTTGTACGCGGGCGCGTCCAGCCGTTCCAGGAAGTCCACGGCGGTGGGGTCGAACGGCGAGGAGAACGCGACCAGGCCGAGGTCGGTGGCGAGCTCGAAGATCGGTTCGTGCCACTCCCACGGCGTGTGCGCCTCGGTGTAGAGCTGGTACAGGTTCCTGTCCGCCCACAGCTCGTGGTCGGACGACAGCCGGAACAGCGGGCCGTCCACGTCCACGGTGATGGTGTCGGCCGTGTACGTCTGGAGCTTCACCGCCTGCGCGCCGCTGTCGGCGACGGCCCGCACGATGTCGAGCGCGCGGTCGAGCCGGCCGTTGTGGTTGCCCGACACCTCGGCGATGATCAGCGGCGGCTGGTCCGGCCCGATCTCGTACTTGCCGAACGGCACGGGGGCAGCGGTCATGCGTTGCTCTCCTTGCGGGCCCTGCGGTCGTCGCGGTGCAGCCGGATCGGGTACACGACGACCGGCTGGCCGTCGCCGTCGCGCATCTGTGGCTCACCTTCGGTGAAGCCGAAGCGCTTGTTCATCCGCCGCACGACCGTGTTGTGTTCCAGCACCTCGCCGGTGAGCACGTCGACGTCCAACACGCCGAAGGCGTAGTCGAGCGCCTCGCGCTGCACCTCGAGCCAGGCCGGCAGCGTCTCGCCGCGTTCGTCCAGCCCGGCGAGGTCGAGGAAGAAACCCCAGGCACAGGTGCGGGCGGCCGGGTCGAGGTCGAAGAAGTTGACCACACCGCTGGGGACGCCGGACTGCTCGTAGACGAGCGTCCGGCGGGCGGGGTCACTGCGGACCACCGTCCACCAGTTCCGGTGCTCCTCGGCGCTGATCTCGTGCGAGGTCAAGCTGACCGCTCGGACCTGCTCGTGATTGCGCCAGCTCCTGATGTCGGCGAGGTCCGCCGTCGTGGCGTCACGTAACACGGTTCCCCAGCATGCCAGCGGCGGGAGCGCCGGTCTGCACGGTGAGCTGGACGTTCACGCAGCCGACGGTTCGAGTTCATATCCGGGACGTTCCAGCTGGCTAGCGTCCGCGAACATGGCCTCACTTGACCGTGCGCGGATCCGTGACCTGATGGCCGACGTGCTGTCGGCCAAGGGCGTTACCCTGCCCGACGACGAGTCGACCGACCTGGCGAGCATCGGCTTCCGGTCGCTGGACTTCTCCGAGCTCGCGCTGCGGGTGGAGGACGAGATCGGCGCGGAGCTGAACTTCGACGCACCGGGGCTGCGCAGCATCACCACGACGGGTGACGTGCTCGACTTCCTGCAGAAGCTGGCGGCCTGATGGAGCTACGGGGGGACGCGAACCGCATCGTCGTCGACGGCGAGGCGGCGAACACCTGGGCCGACCTCGGGGGCGGGGCCGCGCTGCCGGACCCGGTCGCGGTGCTCACCGACGACCCGCGAGCGGCGTTCGCCGCCGTCCGCGGGCACGCCGCCGGCGGCGGCGAGCTGTTGCTCGTCGCGGCCAGCCGGGCGGACGACGAGATGCGGGCGGAGCTGCGGGCCGCCGGCTTCCACCTCGCCGACGGCCACACGGTGCAGTCGCCGACGCAGCCGCGACCGGCGGAGCCAGACCGGGTGTGGATCCTCACCAGCGGCAGCACCGGGCGGCCGAAGCGGGTCGGGCACACGCTCGCCAGCCTCGCCACGGTCGGCACCGAGCAGCCGGCGCGCACCTGGCTGTGCCCGTACTCACCGGGTACGTACGCCTGGTGGCAGCTGGCCATGCTCAGCCTCACCCAGCCAGGCCAACACCTGGTGGCGGTGAGCGCGGACCGGTTGGTCGACTGGCCGGAGATCGCCGTGAAGGACGGGGTCACGGCGGTCTCCGGCACGCCGACCTTCTGGCGGCAGACGCTGTTCCGTAGCGGGGCAGAGCTGGCCGCACTGCCGTTGGAGCAGGTGACGCTCGGCGGCGAACCGGTCGACCAGGCGATCCTGGACCGGCTGCGCGAGACGTTCCCCCGCGCCAGGGTGAGCTGGATCTACGCGTCCAGCGAGGTCGGTGCGGCGATCGTCGTGCACGACGGCCGGGCGGGCTTCCCGCGCCGCTGGCTGAACCGGGCGGCGCCCGGGCGGCCGCTGCTCAGCGTGGAGGGCGGCGAGCTGGTGGTGCGCTCACCGTACGCGGGCACCAGCCTGGACGGTCCCGTACATACCGGCGACCGGGTCGAGCTGACCGCCGACCGGGTGCTGATCATCGGCCGGCGCGGCAGCGACGAGATCAACGTGGGCGGCTCGAAGATCTCCGCAGGCGTGGTCAGGGACACGTTGCAGGAGCACCCGTCCGTGGCGTGGGCGCGGGTGCGTGCCAGGCGGGCGCCGATCGTCGGCCACGTGGTCGTCGCCGACGTGGTGACCGACGGCACCGTCGACGTCGCCACCCTCACCCAGTGGGCGGCCGGCCGGCTGCCGGAGTACGGCGTGCCGCGCCGGTTCACCGTGCTCGAGGAGATTCCCGTGAAGGAGACCTTGAAGAGTGACGTCTGAGCGAGCCGAGTTGCCAGAACAGGTGCCGCCGGCGTCGGTGGTGCTGGTGTCGGGCGGGTCCCGTGGGCTGGGCCTGGCCATCGTCCGTGACCTGCTGGAGCAGGGTGCCGCGGTCGGGGTGTTCGCCCGTACGGTCACCAGCGAGCTCGAGGTGCTGGCGAAGGAGTGGCCGGGGCAGCTGCTCACCGGCTCCGTCGACGTCACCGACCCGGACGCGGTCGCCGGGTTCGTGCGTGCCGTGGAGGACGCGTACGGCCCGGTCGACGGCCTGGTCAACAACGCCGCCGTCGGCCAGGACTCGCTGCACGTACACACCGCGCCGGACGCGGTGGAGCGCATCGTGGCGACCAACCTGACCGCGCCGCTGCTGCTCACCAGGCAGGTCGTCCGCCGGCTGCTGGCGAAGGGCGGCCGCGGCCGGGTGGTGAACGTGACGTCGATCTGCGCGCAGCGCGGCTTCCCCGGACTGGTGACGTACTCGGCGACCAAGGGCGGCCTGGAGGCGGCCACCAGGGCGCTCGCGCGCGAGCTGCGCGGGCGGATGCTGGTGAACTGCGTGGCGCCTGGCTTCTTCGCGTCCGAGATGTCCGCCGTGCTCGGGCAGACGCAGCTCGACCAGATCGTCCGCCGTACCCCCACCGGCCACCTCACCGAGCCGGCCGAGGTCGTGCCGCTGGTGCGGATGCTGCTGTTCGAGCACACGAACGTGCACGGCCAGGTGCTCACCACCGACGGCGGGGCCGGCAGCTGACCGACGCCGGGCAAGATGGTCGGATGGATGCGCTGCTGTTCGACCTGTTCGGCACGCTCGTGCCGGTCGCGCCGGCGTTGAGCTGGCCGGAGCAGATGCGGTTGCTGGCCGAGCCGTTGGGCATGCCGACGGACGAGTTCGCCGCCGGCTACGGCGCGCTCACCCGCGACCGGATGACCGGTGCGTGCACCGTCACGGAGTCGATCAGGCAGATCTGCGCGAGCGCGTGCGTGGCCGTCGACGAGACGCAGCTGGCGGCGGCCGTCGCTGCGCGCGAGGAGATGCTGCGGAAGTGGCTGGTGCCGCGGCCGGCGACGCTGCCTGCGCTCGACCGGCTCCGCGCGGCCGGCGTGCCGCTCGCGTTGGTCAGCGATGCCTCGTCCGACGCGGCGCAGCTGTGGCCGGACACCCCGATGGCGCCTACTTCCGTACCGCCGTGCTGTCCGCGTCGATGGGCACGCAGAAGCCGGACGCCAGGATGTACCTCACCGCCTGCGACGGCCTCGGCGTCGCGCCCGAGCGGTGCCTGTACGTTGGTGACGGCAACAGCAACGAGCTGACCGGTGCGACGGCGGTCGGCCTGCGTGCCGTGTACCTGGACGCCGAACGCCCGCTGCGGCCGGCCGCCGACTACGAGGGCGCGTCCTGGACGGGGGAGCGCGTCACGTCGCTCGCGGAGATCCCGCCGCTGCTCGGCCACTGAGCCGGCGGGTGGTCACTCCACGAAGACGCTCTGCCCGGGGACGGTGCGGTCGTCGCCCGGCTCGATGACGGCGATGACCGGGCCGCCGCAGTCCCTGCGCGGGTGCACGAAAACCCGCCCGTCGGTGTCGTTGTCGAGCTGGAAGGCGCGGCCGGCGCCGTTCTTGCAGCCGGCGGGGTCCGCGTACGGGATGTTGCCGATGTACAGCGTCCCGCTCGCCGCGTGCGCAGTGCCGCCGCAGAAGCCGGCGAGCACGGCCGCAACGGCAGGGACGGCCAGGAGCCTGGTGACGCGCCGCATGGTGGTCCTCCGTAGGAGAAGCAGGGTGCCCAGCAACTATAACTCAAAGTAGCTGAGCGGGCGCGTTTCGTTATTACCGGTTGAGCTGGTCGAGAAGCAGCCGGTGGATGCGGGCCTCGCTGGTCAGCTCCGGGTGGAACGCCACCGCGAGCGCCGTGCCTGTACGCACCGCCACCGGGTGCCCGTCGACCTCGGCGAGCACCTCGACGTCCGGGCCGTACGAGGCGACCCAGGGCGCCCGGATGAAGACCGCGCGCACCCGGCCGTCGACGCCGGTGACGTCCAGGTCGGCCTCGAACGAGCGCACCTGGCGGCCGAACGCGTTGCGCTCGGCGACCATGTCGAGCACGCCGAGGTGCTTCTGGTCGAGCATGATCAGGCCGGCACAGGTGCCGAGCACCGGCTTGCTCGCCGCCAGCTCGCGGATCGGGTCGCCCAGCCCCTCCCGCTCGATGCCGAGCGTCATGGTGGTGGACTCGCCGCCGGGGATCACCAGGGCGTCGATGCCGTCCAGGTCCGCGGGCACCCGTACCTCGCGGGACGCCGCGCCGAGCGTCCGCAGGATCGCCGCGTGCGCGGCGAAGTCGCCCTGCAGCGCGAGCACGCCGACGGTCCGGCCCATGGCGGCGGCCGTCACCAGCCGCGGCCCGCGAGCAGCTGCTCGTCGGTGAGCTTCGCCGACTCCAGGCTGGTCATCGCCGTGCCGAGGCCGCGCGACGCCTTCGCCACCCTGGCCGGGTCGGCGTAGTGCGTGGTCGCCTCCACGATCGCGTTCGCCCGCCGCTGCGGGTCCTCCGACTTGAAGATGCCGGAGCCGACGAACACGCCCTCCGCGCCGAGCTGCATCATCAGCGCCGCGTCCGCCGGGGTGGCGATGCCGCCTGCGCAGAACAGCACGACCGGCAGCTTGCCGTTCTCCGCCACGTCCCGCACCAGGTCGAACGGCGCCTGGTGCTCCTTCGCCGCGGTCGCGAGCTCGGCGGTGTCCAGCGCCGCGAGCTTGCGGATCTGGCCGGTGATCATGCGCATGTGGCGTACCGCCTCGACGATGTCACCGGTGCCCGCTTCGCCCTTGGACCGGATCATCGCCGCGCCCTCGCCGATGCGGCGCAGCGCCTCGCCCAGGTTGGTCGCACCGCACACGAACGGCACGTTGAACGCCCACTTGTCGACGTGGTTGGCCTCGTCGGCCGGCGTGAGCACCTCGGACTCGTCGATGTAGTCGACTTCCAGGGCCTCGAGCACCTGCGCCTCGGCGAAGTGGCCGATACGTGCCTTCGCCATCACGGGGATCGTGACGGCCGCCTTGATGCCCTCGATCATCTCCGGATCGGACATCCTGGCCACGCCGCCGTCGCGCCGGATGTCGGCGGGCACCCGCTCGAGCGCCATCACGGCGCATGCGCCCGCCTGCTCGGCGATCTTCGCCTGCTCCGGGGTGACGACGTCCATGATGACGCCGCCCTTCAGCATCTCCGCCAGCCCGGACTTGACCCTGAACGTCGCTTCGTCTCGCATGCCTTCAGGCTAAGCCGCCAGGTGGCCTGCTCTTCCGGTCAACTGGCCTGCCGCCAGGCCGCGCGCACCGCATGCAGCGCTGCCGGGGCGTCCGAGTACCGCTGGTGCAGGTCGCGGCAGCTCCGTCTCCAGCTCGGCCGCGACCTGCGTACGGGACGCGCCACGGGCGAGCAGGTCGATGTCCTCCGACAGCCGTCCCTCCGGCAGGTAGGCCCTGGCCAGTGCCGTACCGCCGAAGAACACCACCCAGTCGGCGAGCCGCCGGCCGAGGGCTGCGAGCAGGTGCGAGATCAGGTGGTCGCGTTCGACCTGGGGCTCGGCCACGCCGAACCGGGCTGCGACCGCTGCGGCTTCGCCCGGGTCAAGCATCGAGGAACCTCACCAGGGTGCCGCACCGGCGCTGCGCGACGGCCAGGTCGTGCAGCAGGTCCTCGTCCGCGCGGGGGAGCAGCGCGCGGGCGGCGGCGACCGCCTCGTCGGGGACGGCGCCGAGCGCGGGCCTGGCGATCAGGTCGAGCGCCGTCTGCTCGACCGTGGTCACCCAGCCGGTGCCGAGGTCGAAGCTGTGCCGCTGTACGTCGAGATCCGCCACCTTTCTGCGTACGAACAGCACCGTGGCAGCACGGTCGACCAGCCGTAAGGTGCGACGGTGCCGTAGTGCCGCGACGACGGCGACGCCGACGGCGCGGGGGAGCGCGCCGTGCAGCCGGGCGGCACTGACGCCCATGACGGCCACCGTGTCGGCACCCTCATCGGCGGCGGCCATCCCCAGCCCGGCGGCCTCCAGGCTGGGCTGCCACGGTTGCCCGACGCTCGCCTCGGGCACGACGGCGTAGTAGCCGGTCGCGAGCTTGTGCAACACGCCGCTACGGGTCAGCCGCGCGATCTCCGGCCGCGGGTGGGCGTACACCGCCCCGGCGTCCGCCGGCCGGATCACCCGCAGCGGCCGCCGCAACAGCTCGGCAGGCACTCCTCCCGGAACCCGCGCCATCAGTGTCACCTTCGTAGGCCTCAACCCTACGATTGTGCCACTAGCTACCCGTTCAGGGCGAGCACGGCCGTCAGTCGGCGACGGTCAGGGTGACGCCGGCCTCGGCCAGTTGGTCGCGCAGTTCCTCGGGTGGGTCGCGGTCGGTGACCACTGTGCTGAGCTGTTCCAGCTCGCACAGCCGCACCGGGGCGGAGGTGGCGAACTTCGTGTGGTCGGCGAGCAGTACCACCTCGTCCGCGGCTGCCATCAGGGCGAGCTTCGTCGGGCGCTCGGTGTCCGCCGCCACGTAGACGCCGCGGCCGTCGACTGCCGCGGCGCCGAGGAAGAACAGCCGCACCCGTACGTGCGTCGCCGCGTCTACGGTCATCGGGCCGACGAACGCCTCGCTGGCGCGCAGCAGGTCGCCGCCGAGACCGACGACGCGTGCGTCCGGCCGGCTCGCGGTGAGCCGGTGGATGACCGGCACCGAGTGGGTGACCACGCACCCGGTGAAGTCGCTCGGTAGCGCGTCCGCGAGCGCGCAGGTGGTCGTGCCAGCGTCGACGGCGACGCTGTCGGTGAGCGCGACCAGCCCGACGGCGCGTTCGGCGATGCGCTGCTTCGCCGCGGTGTTCACGCCGGCGCGGTTGTCGAAACCGGTGTGCTGCAGCGAGCCCTCGGGCAGGCTCACGCCGCCGCGCACCACGCGGGCCTCGCCGACCTCGGCGAGTTTCTGCAGGTCGCGTCTGATGGTCATGTCGGAGACGCCCAGCGAGCGGGCGAGGTCGGTGATCGAGGCGAAGCCGGATGAGTGCAACGCGGTCAGGATCGACCGACGGCGCGCCGTCGCGCCGTCGAGAGGACCCAGCTGCTCGACCATGCGTCAGAGTCTAAACAAGAAATGTTGACTTCTGAACATACGTGTTACATCCTGCACAGGACGTCCATGGTCACACCTCCGCGCATCGCTCGCTCGGTAGCTGTCGTGGAGACGAACCGGCCCAAGGAGGTGCCAGTCGTGCCCGCAGTGCCGCACACCCGCGCACGGGTCGTCGTCATCGCCACCGCGCGGCCGACGTTCGCCGTCGACGAGGCCGCGAAGCGGGCGGACCAGGCGCGCACGCTGTTGGCCGACCTCGGCGCCGACGTCCACGGGCCGAGCGATCTGGTGATGACCGCGGACGACGTGGAGCAGGCGGCCGGCCACCTGGACGGCCAGACCGACCTGGTCGTCAACGTCTGTGCCTCGTTCTCCGACGCGTCCCCCGCACTGCGCCTCTACGTGGACACGCGCGCGCCCGTACTGCTGTGGGCGTTCCGCGAGCCCGGCCCGGTCGGCGACCGGCTGTGGCTGAACTCGCTGTGCGGCGCGAACCTCTTCGGCCACGCGGTCGTGCAGTCCGGTGGCAGCGTCCGGCTGCTCTACGGCGACCCGGGTGAGCCTGCGGTCGAGCAGGTGCTGCGCGACGCGCTCGCCGGCCAGCTGCCCACCGTACCGCCGCTGCCGACGACGAGAGGCGTGCGCGCGGCGGAGCGCACAGCGCACCAGGCGCTCGACCGGCTGCGCGGCCGACGGATCGGTGCGCTCGGCGACGCACCCGCGGGTTTCACGCCGTGCGACTACGACGCGGACCTGGTGCGGGACCTGTTCGGCGTCGAGGTCGAGCGGCTCGACCTCGACGACGCGTTCACCCGTACCGAGGCGGTCGACCCGGACGACCGCGACGCCGAGCGCTCCGCGGCATGCGACGCGCGGCCGAGCCTGCGGGAGCTGGACGCCGACGAGGTGACGAACGCGGCTGCGGTGACCACCGCGTTGCGTACCTGGACGAGCGACGACCGGCTGGACGCGCTGGCCGTGCGCTGCTGGCCGGAGTTCCCCACCGAGCTGGGTGTGTGCCCGTGCTCGTCGCTGTCCCGCCTCGCCGACGAGGGCACGGTGACGGCGTGCGAGCGCGACGTCTACGGCGCCCTCACCATGCTGTTGCTCGAGGCCGCGGGCGCAGGTACGACCTACCTGGTCGACACCGTCGACCTGGATGCCGACCGCAACGTGATCCGCGCCTGGCACTGCGGCTCCGCGGCGACCGCGCTCGCGGCCGACCCGGCGAACGCCACACAGTACGTGCACTGCAACAGGCGGATCGGGGTGGCGGGGAACTTCCCGCTGCGTACCGGGGACGTCGTGCTGGCCAGGCTCACCGACGATCCAGAGCACCCTGGCGGGCTGCGCCTGCTGCTCGCGTCCGGGGAGTCGGTGCCGGAGCCGAACCGGTTCCAGGGCAACACTGCCGCCGTCCGTCTCGACACCGAGGCGGAGCCGTTCGTGCACGGGTTGGTCACCGGCGGCTTCCCGCATCACACGGTGCTGGCGTGGACCGACGTGCGGCCACAGCTGCGCACCATCGCGGATCTTCGGGGGATCCCTGTCGTCGAGTGGTGAACCCAGAAGTCAAAGTCGAGGAGTGGACATGCCATACGATTCGCTGACCCGTCGCCGGTTGCTGCAGGCGTTCGGCGCGTTGGCCGCGGGCGCGACGGTCGCCGGGTGCGCAGGCCCAGGGAGCAGCAGCAACGACAAGCCGTCGGGCATCGACACCACAGGCCCCGTCGAAGGTGACCTCTCCTTCGCGCACTGGCGGGCTGAGGACAAGAAGGCGTTCGCCGACATCATCGATGCCTTCACCAAGGCCAACTCGAAGGTCTCCGTACGCCAGGACATCTCGCCGTCGTACGACTACCAGTCGAAGGCGCTGCAGCAGATCCGCGGCGGCAACGTCGGTGACGTCTTCGTCGCGTTCCGCGGCGCGCAGTTCGTCGACATGGTCGGGGCCGGGCTGTACGCCGATCTGTCGAAGCAGCCGTGGGCGGAGAACTACGACCAGGAACTCGCGGCGCCCGGCAAGCACGACGGCGAGCTGCTCGGCTTCCCTTACCAGTACGTCTTCAACATGCCGGTCTACAACGTGAACCTGTTGCAGAAGGCCGGCTACGAGGAACCACCGACCGACTGGGACGGCTTCCTCGCCATGTGCCGCAAGCTCAAGGCGCAGGGCGTCACCCCGATCGCCTGGCCGGGTGGCGAGCCGGGCAACGCGGGGCACCTGCTCAACTCCATGGTGATGAACAACGCCCCGAGCGACGACATGTTCGCCAAGATGGAAGCCGGTGACTACAAGGCCACCGACGACTGGTACGTCCACACCCTCGAGCAGTACGCGCAGCTGCGGCCGTACTTCCAGAAGAACGCCACCGGCACCCAGGTCGAGCCCGCCGAGCAGATGTTCGTGGACGAGAAGGCGGCGATGCTCGCGACCGGCTCGTTCCATATCATCGCCCTGCGGGCTGTCGGGGCCAAGTTCCCGATGGACTGCCTCGCTCCCATCACCGTCGCGGAGAAGGATGCGAAGTACCAGGGGATCCACAACGCGACGTTCATCCTCGGGGTGAACACGAAGTCGGACAACACCCCGGCCGCGGTGAAGTTCCTCGAGTATCTGTCGGACCCGAAGGTCGCGGTCAAGTACGCCGACGCCACCGTCCAGCACTCGACGATCAAGGGCGTCGAGTACACGAACAAGGACCTCAAGGCGCTCGAGCCGTGGCTGGAGAAGAAGACGATGCTGGCGCCCCGCTTCCAGTTCGTCGACCTCGACATCGCCGCTGCCGTGGAGAACGCGGCGATCGAGGTCGTCGGCGGCAAGGACCCGGAGAAGGCCGCGCAGGCCGCAGAGAAGATCGCCGACCAGAGGCGGAAGTGAGCAAGACGGACACCCGGCCAGCTGCGCCGCCGGAGCCGGAGCGGCGGGGCAGCTCCTGGCCCGCCCGGCTGCTGGGGCACCGCGGTGCGCACGTGCATCCTGGGCTCTACCTGTTCCCCGTACCCGCGCTCGTGCTGTACGTGGTGTTCTTCGCCATCCCCACGGTGCAGGCGGTGCAGTACGCAGTCACCGACTGGGACGGCATCAGCGCCGACTACAACACGGTGGGGGCGGACAACTTCAGTCGGCTGGTGACGAACGACGACCTGTTCTCGTCGGCGCTGGTCAACAACCTGAAGTTCATGCTGGTCGTCGTCGTGCTGCAGACGCTGCTCGCGCTGCTGCTCGCGCTGTACCTGGTGAAGACCACCAGGGCCTCGTCGCTGCTGCGCGCGCTGTACTTCTTCCCCACCATCCTCTCGAGCGTGTCGGTCGCGTTCGTGTGGAAGTTCATCTACGACCCGAACTTCGGCCTGATCAACCAGACGCTGAGCGTGATCGGGCTGGACGCCTGGCACGGTGCGTTCCTCGGTGACCCGGCAAAGGCCATCTACTTCGTCGCGCTGACCCAGGTGTGGTTCCACGCGGGCCAGATGATGGTGGTCTACGTGGCGGGCCTGCAGCAGGTGCCGAAGGAGCTGTACGAGTCTGCGCTCGTCGACGGCGCCGGCCGGTGGCAGCAGTTCAGGTACGTCACCTGGCCGATGATCGCGCCCGCCACGGCGATCGTGCTCGCGTACACCACGATCCAGTCGTTCAAGGCGTTCGACCTGATCCTCGGCCTCGGCGGCAACCCGCCGAAGCGGTCGCTGGACATCCTGTCGACGCGCATCTACACGACGTTCACCAACTCCGAGTTCGGCTACGCCGCCGCCCAGTCGATCCTGTTCGTCATCATCATCGCCCTGGTTACCTGGCTGCAGCGGCGCACCGTACGGCTGACGCAGGCAGGGATGTGACGCCGATGGGTTACCAACTCGGTCGCCGCGCCGTACTCCTGGTGTACGCGCTGCTCATCATCGTGCCGTTGATCGTCGTGTTCACCGGCACCTTCAAGACCCAGGGCGAGCTGTTCAACTCCCCGTTCGGCCTGCCCGAGTCGTTCAGCCCGAAGAACTACGTCACCGTGCTGACCCAGGAGAACCTCGGCCGTGCGTTGCTTAACAGCACGATCGTGACCGCCTGCTCGGTCACGCTGACGCTGTTCCTCGCGAGCCTCGCCGCGTACGGTGTCGCGCGCATCCCCGGCTGGCCGGGACGTCTCGTCTACGGTTTCGTGGTGCTCGGCATGGCGGTGCCCGTGCAGGCGAACATGATCCCGCAGTACGTGCTGTTCGACTCGCTCGGCCTGCTGAACAGCCGGATCGGCCTGGTTCTCATCAACATCGTGATGACACTGCCGATCGCGATGTTCATCCTCGCCGGGTTCATGCGTACGCTGCCCCGCGAGCTGTACGAGGCGACGTCGGTCGACGGCGCGGGGCCGTGGCGGGTCTACCGCTCGGTCGTGCTGCCGTTGTCGCGCCCGTCGCTCGCGGCCACCGCGATCTTCCTGTTCGTCATCCACTGGAACGACCTGCTGTACCCGCTGCTGTTCGTACAGGAGCCGAGCAAGAAGACGCTGCCGGTCGCCCTGCTGGACTTCACCGGCGAGTTCCTCACCAACTACCCGCTGCTGTTCACCGGCGTGATGGTGGCTTCGCTGCCGATCGTCGTGGCGTACGTCTTCCTGCAGCGCTACTTCGTGGCCGGTATGACGGCGGGAGCCGTCAAGGGATGAGCTCGTCGGAACGGTTGGCGCGGGCGCGCCGGTACGGGTTCCGCGCTGCCGCCGTGCCACCCGCGGCGTACGTGGCGAAGCCGGGCAGCCACGACGACGGCCCGGAGCACGGCCTGTTCCACGGCCCGGTCGGCGGGCCGGCGTTCTCCCGTGACCTGACCGGCAGGTTCAGCCGCTGGCACCTGCAGCCGGGGATGCACACGATCGCGGACGTGGACGCGGCGTTCCTCGCCGTCCGCTGGCTCACGCCGGACGGACCGCGGTTCGCGCGGCTGCGCCGCGACGAGGCGACCAGCCACGAGGTGGCTGCACTGCACCCGATGAACCACGAGGTGTTCACGTTCGACGACGCGCCGTTCCGGGTGCTGCTGACCACGTACACGCCTGCTGTGCCAGGCGACGAGGAGCTGGCCGGGCTGCCCGTGGTGGTCTTCGACGTGCACGTCGAGCCGATCGAGAGCGCCACCCTGCCGGCGGTGGACGTGCTGGCCTGCTGGCCGAACCTGAACGGCTGGCGGGCGTCCCTGGTGACCACGGACGCGCGTGGTGACGCGAGCTGGCCGGGTCAGCACCATGCCGGCAACGTGAACCGGCCGGCGGCGGGCGCCGGCGTCGTGCAGTCGCGTGAGCGGGTGGCGGACGAGCCGCAGGACGTGTGCGGCGACGTCGCACTCGTAGCCGGCGGCACGGCCGGCGACTACACCAGGCAGGTGCAGTTCCTGCTGCACCCGCTGGAGACCGGAGTGCCGGACGCGGAGCAGCTCTACACCCTCGACGCCGTGGTGGCCGCGTTCGCCGAGACCGGCCGGCTCGGCGTGACCCCGGACGACAGCTGGCAGGCGCACTGGCACGAACCGATCGGCAGCGCGGTGGCCGCGCACGCAGAGGCGGGCCGGCCCCACCTGCTGGCCAGGTTCGCCGTCGCGTTCGACTGGCCGACGGTGAAGTTCGGCGCCGGACGCCCCTGGCGACGCGGCGCGGCCGCGCAGCCGGCGAGCGACGTCGCCGCGCGGGCACTCGCCGAGGCGGACGACTGGCTGGGCCGACTGGACGCCTGGCACACCGCCGCACTCGGCGAGCTGGCTGGTTGGTCCGACGAGGTCGCCGGCTGTGTCGTCAACGAGCTCAACCTGGTCACGTCGCTGGGCACCGCCTGGGTACGCGATGCGCAGGCCGAGCACTTCGGCGTGCTGGAGGGCTTCGACGACGGCTATTTCTACTACGACACCGCCGACCTCTGGCACTACGCGTTCCCTGCGCTCGCGCTGACCTGGCCGCGGCTGGCTGACCTGGTCTTCGCCGACCTCGGCCGCACCCTCGACGCGGCGGTCGAGACCAGGCGCCCGGTCTACCGTCCCGCGCAGCCGCGGCAGGTCCTCGTCGCGGACCGGATGCCGCACGACCTCGGCTGCGCCGCCGAAGACCCGTTCGTCCGGGTGAACGGGTACGTGATGCGCGACGACCCGAACACCTGGCGCGACCTGAACCCGGCGTACGTGCTCGCCACCCTCGCGCACCACAGGCTCACCGGCCGCCGGCCGGACGACACGACCTGGCAGCGGCTGCGGACCGCGGCGGCGGCCGTGGCCGGCGACGACGCGGTGCCGAGGCACGACGAGTTCGGCGACAGCACCTGGGACAACCTCGGGCTGCGCGGCCACTCCACGTACGTGGCGTCGCTGTACGCCGGGCTGTGGGCGGTGCTCGGCGACCACGAGCGGCTGCGGGCTGCGCAGGACGTGCTCGGCGAGCTGTGGAACGGCACGCACTTCCGCGCCGCGTCCGAGGGTAAGTACACCGAGGCGGTCATGCCGGACTCGCTGATGGGCGTCTTCTACGCGGACGTCTGCGGCGCGGGCGACGTGCTGCCGAGGGAGCGGATCGCGAACCACCTGCGCACCGCGTACGAGTACGCGTTCGCCGGCTATCGCGGCGGCACCGTCGGCCCGCTGCTCGTCGCCGAGGAGCAGCTGCGCAGGTACGAACGCGACGGCGGCCAGGAGCTGCAGGTCAACGAGGTGCTGCTCGGCTCGGGCTGGCTGTTCACCGCGATGCTCGCGCACTACGGCCTGCGCGACGAGGCCGCGGCCGTGGCCGGGGCGCTGCGCAACACGCTGTACGGCGGCACCGGGCTGCAGTTCCGTACGCCTGCGGCGGTCGACGGCGAGGGCAGGTTCCGTGCCCCACTGAACATGCGGCCACTCGCGGCGTGGTGGCTGCTCGCGGTCACGAAGGGATCCGCATGAGCCACCTGCTGCGCGAGGTCACCGAGGTACACACGACGACGGACGGGCTCGTACTCGGCGTGCGCGCCGTGCCGTGTGCCCAGCTGCCAGGCGGCCCCGGCTACCTCACCGGTGAGCCGCCGCAGGTGCAGGGGATCGAGACCACGCTGCCGAACCTGCCGCCCGAGCTGGACCTGCCGACCGGCGACGAGCGGGCGTACGAGATCCGGGTGCGGTGGGCCGCGCCCGGCACCGTACGGCTCACCATCGCCCCGCCGGACGCCTGGCCGCACGCCGACGACGGCACCAGGCTCGGCATCGTCACAGACGCGGCGCCGCAGCCGTCCGACGTGACCGTCGAGGAGCGCGACGGCTGGGTCGAGGCGGCAAGCGCGCAGCTACGGGTGCGGGTGCGCAGGCAGTCGCTGGCCGTCGAGGTGGTCGACGTTGCGACCGGCGAGGTGCTGCTGCGCACGGCCGACCGGCTGCGCCAGGTGGCCGGCTTCCCGATGGCGCCCGCCGTGCTCGCCACCGACGACGACGCCACCACCGTGCACTTCGAGCTGGCCGCCGACGAGGACGCGTACGGCACCGGCACCGGGATGGCGTACAAGCCGGTGCCGGTGTGGCACTCCACCCGCGGCTACCTGGGCTTCCTTAACACCGGCGCGCAGGTCGTCGCCGACGTCGGTCATTCCAGGCCGAGCGTGCTCGCGCTGACCGTGCCGGACACCGCCGTCGACCTGTACGTTGTCGCGGCGGCGACCCCGAAGGAGCGGCTGTCCGCGTACACGGCGCTGACCGGCCGCGGCCCGGTGCCGCCGCTGTGGGCGTACGGCGGCTGGCTCGGCCGCTGCCGGTACCACTCGCGCGCCGAGCTGGAGGAGGTCGGCCAGGGGCTGCGCAAGCACCAGGTGCCGTGCGACGTCATCCACCTGGACCCGGACTGGCTGGTGCTCGACCGGCTCAACACCGACTTCGTCTGGAACACCGAGCGGTTCGGCAACCGCCGCGAGCTGGTCGAGGCGCTCGACGCGCTCGGCCTGCGGCTGTCGGTGTGGGAGCTGCCGTACCTCGACCCCAGGTCGCACAGGTACGCGGAGGCCGAGCGGCTCGGCTACCTGGTGACCGACGCGGACGGCGAGCCGGCGCGCGTGACGAAGACGCTCACCCCGGACGGCCTGCCCAGGGGACTCGTCGACTTCACCAACCCGGCCGCACGCGAGTGGTGGCAGTCGATGCACGAGGCCTTCCTCGACGACGGCGTCGCGGTGTTCAAGACCGACTTCGGCGAGGGCCTGCCCGACGATGCCGTGTCGTACGACGGCACGCCGCCGAACCACGCCCACAACCTCTACCCGCTGCGCTACAACGGCGCGGTCAGCGAGGTCATCGGCCGCCATACCGGCCGCTCGCCGTTGGTGTTCGGCCGCAGCGGCTGGGCCGGCTCGCAGCGGTACCCCGGCCAGTGGGGCGGCGACGCCGAGTCCACGGTGGCCGGCATGCAGGCGTCGCTGCGTGGCGGCCTGTCTTACGCGCTGTCCGCGCCAGGGGTGTGGAGCCACGACGTCGGCGGGTTCTACGGACCGGAGCTCACCCCGGAGCTGTTCGTACGGTGGACGCAGTTCGGCGCGCTGTCGCCGATGATGCGGGCACACGGCCTGCGGCCGCGCGAACCGTGGGCGTTCGGCGACGAGGCGCTGGCGATCGTCCGAGACTGGATCAGGCTGCGGTACGCGCTGCTGCCGTACCTGTGGCAGGTGGCGCACGAGTCCGCCGCGGGCGGCTGGCCGATGCTGCGGCCGCTCGGCCTGGAGTTCCCCGACGACCCGGTCGCCGTACGCACCGACGACGCCTTCCTGCTCGGCGCCGACCTGCTCGCCGCGCCGATCTTCGACGACCGGCCGGGGACCGTACAGCGTCGGTTCTACCTGCCGGCCGGCACCTGGCGCGACTGGTTCACCGGCGAGACGTTCACCGGGCCGGGCTTCCACACCGTCGAGGTGTCGCTCGAGCGAATGCCGGTACTTGTACGAACCGGCGCGGTGATCCCCGTGGTCGAGGTCGACGACGGGGTGCGGCGCACGGACGACCTGATCGGCCGGCCGTGGCAGCTGTGTGTGCACGATGCGGAGCCGGTCGCGCGTGAGCTGGTCGGCTTCGACGGCTCCGTGACGTCGGTGCAGGTGGCAGGCGGGCAGGTGACCGCGGCCGGCAGCCAGCCGATCGCCGCGGCCGTTCAGCCGTGGTAGATCTCGTTGCGCAGTAGCTGCAGCCTGGCCAGCCAGCGCACATCGTCGACCCGGCAGACCGACGCGGTCGTGGTCGGCCGGCCGGTCGGCGTGATCTTGTACGTGGGCACCTGCTCGGGGATGCAGTCGAACCCGGTCGCCTGCTTCGGCGGGCTGAGCGGTTTCGCGTAGAGCAGTCGGTACGCGTCGAGCGTCCTGGGCTCCAGCTCGCCGCGCCGTACGGGCGCGTCGGAGCGGTCCACCATGACCCGTCCCGCCGGGGTGACCCGCGCGGTCGCCTCGATGTCGTCGAGCAGCCAGTACTTCACCCGCAGGCCGCGGAAGGCGGGGACGTCGGCAGCCAGCGGGCGCAGCCGGTCGCGGGAGGTCAGCGAGCGGATCTCGTCGAACAGCGGCGCCGGGCCGCCGGTGCCGCACTCGTACCTGGACACCGTCAGCCGCCGCACCTGCAGTGTGTACGTGAAGCCGTCCGCGCAGTTCGGGTCCTCGCGGTTGCCCTCGTCGCCGAAGAGCGCGTTGCCTTCTGCATCGACCTGCACCGTGTGCCGGACGCCGGCGACGCCGCCGGTCGTGGTCAGCGTGTAGCCGGGGAACGGGCCCGGTCGCGGCTCCTCAGGCGGCTCCCGGACGAGGAGCGTGGCGGTCACAACAGCGGCCACCATGAGGCAGCCAGCTACCCCGAGCCACGGCCAACGCCGCCCGAATGGTGCCCATCCGGTTACCATGGCACAGCGGCCATGGCAGAGTGTTGGCGTGAGTGCTTCCACTTCAGCTAGTAACCAAGGTCCCAAGTTCCGCGAGACCCTCGACAAGCTCGCCGCCTACGTACCGGGCAAACCCGCGGTCGCCCCGGACGGCAAGGCGTACAAGCTGTCCAGCAACGAGACACCGCTGACCCCGTTGCCGAGCGTGCGCGACGCGATCGCGGCGGCGGCCGGGGACGGCAACCGTTACCCGGACAACGGCTCCGTGGAGCTGGTCGGCCGGATCGCGCAGCGCTTCGAGGTGCCGGAGAGCCACGTCGCCGTCGGGTGCGGCTCGGTCGGCGTGATGGAACAGCTGATGCTCGCCGCCGCCGGGCCTGGCGACGAGGTGGTCTACGCGTGGCGGTCGTTCGAGGCCTACCCGATCCTCGTGCAGCTGACGGGTGCGACGAGCGTGCAGGTGCCGCTGGACGGCGAGACCCATGACCTGGACGCCATGGCGGAGGCGATCACCGACCGCACGCGCCTGATCTTCGTGTGCAACCCGAACAACCCGACAGGCACCGTGGTGCGGCGGGAGGCGCTTGTCGAGTTCCTCGACTACGTGCCCCAGGACTGCCTGGTCGTACTCGACGAGGCGTACCGCGAGTTCGTCACCGACGACCTTGTGCCCGACGGCCTCACGCTGTATGGGGAGCGGCCGAACGTGGCGGTGCTGCGTACGTTCTCCAAGGCGTACGGGCTGGCCGGTCTGCGGGTCGGTTTCGCGGTCGCGCACGAGCCGGTCGCGGAGGCGGCGCGCAAGACCATGCTGCCGTTCACCGTCTCCTCGGTGGCGCAGGCCGCGGCGATCGCGTCGCTCGACGCTGAGGACCAGCTGCTCGCCCGGGTGCGCGAGATCGTCGGGGAGCGCCAGCGGGTACGCGACGCGCTGCTCTCGTACGGCTACCAGGTGGTGGAGTCGCAGGCGAACTTCGTCTGGCTGCGGCTGGGTACGCGTACCCCGGAGTTCGCGGAGGCGTGCGCTGCGCAGGGGGTGGCCGTGCGGCCGTTCGGCACCGAGGGCGTCCGGGTGAGCGTGGCCGAGCGCGCCGCCGGCGACCGGTTCCTCGGCGTGGCCAGGGCGTTCAAGGCGAACTAGCCCGTACGGCAGCGGCCGCGCTGACTGGTTGCGGCCGGTCGCGGCGCAGCACGAGGAAGATGCCGCAGCCGAACACCAAGGTGCCCATCACGGCCAGCAGGATGCGGTAGTCGACGATCGCGACGAACACCGCGCCGAGGCCGATGGACAACGTCTGCGGGCCGCCGAGCAGCACCTCGGCCGAGGTCGCGACCCGGCCGATCAGCTGCTGCGGCGTCTCCCGCTGCATCAGCGTGTAGAACGCGACTAGCAGCCATGGAATGCTGGCGCCGGCGATCACCGCACCGACGAGCACAAGCGGCTCGTTCGCGAACACCAGCAGCAGGTCGCCGATCGCGAACAGCATGAACCCGAACGCCGCGGTCAGCTGCTCGCCGCGGCGCCTGACGACGGCGGCCGCGGTGGTGCCCGGAGCACGGCGCCGACGCCCTGCGCGGTCATCAGTACGCCGAAGTACGCCGGTGGCCGGTGCAGCGCATCGATCACAGCGAAGATCACCGTCTCGCTGAACCCGATCACCAGCAGCGCCGTGCTCGTGGTGAGCACCAGCCGGCGGAGCCGGACGGAACCGAACAGGTGCCTGGCACCGGCGGCCACCTCCATGAGCAGCTTGTGCTCGGCGGGCGCCGGCTTGGCCGCACGCAGCCGCAGTGCGAGCAGCGTGCCGGCCCCGAGTACGAGCGTCACCATGTCGAGCACGACCACCGCCTGTTCGCCGAACACGGCGAACAGGCCGGCACCGGCGATCGGCACCAGCAGCCGCAGGCCTTCCCGCATCGTCTGGATGACGCCGTTCGCGCTGGCCAGCTGATCCTCGGTGAGCATCGACTTGAGCACACCGTTCACCGCGGCGTCGTTCAGCAGCAGTGCGATGCCGTAGAGGAACGAGACCGCGTAGATGATCCACACCTGGCCGGCGTCCCGGACGAACAGCAGTGGCACGATCGCCACCGCGCAGCTGAGGTTGAGCACCACGAGGAACGGCCGGCGCTTCACCCTGTCGACCACGACGCCGAAGAACGGCGACACGACCGAGGGCGTGACCAGCAGCAGGATGTTCAGCCCGGCGGCCGAGTTGCTGCCGGTGAGGCTCTTCACCCAGATCCCGTTGGCGAGGATCAGCGCGCGGTCGCCGAACATGGTGAGCACCAGCGCCAGCAGGAGCAGCCGGAAGTCACCGCGTTTCAGCAGCTCACGCATCGTCGGGTCCCTCGCCGGCAGCCGGCTCCGTCGGGAACCCGGCGAGGAAGAACGTCACCAGCCGCGCGCCCTCTGGGCGGGAGGCCGGGTCGGCGAGCCGCGGGACGTACGGGCGGAGCAAGTAGATGAGCTGCTCCCGCAGCTGGGTGAGCTCCTCGGGGGTGAGGTAGCTGGCGAGGTCGGAGAGCATCGCGGCGTCCGACCACTCCTTGCCGTAGTCGTCCATCCGGTCGAGGTACGCGTACAGCCGGCTGACGTTGCGTTCGGCGAACGTGCGGGTGAGCAGGTCGGCGGCCGCCCGCAGGTGCGGTGGTGCGCTCGGCCCGCTGGGGAAGTTGGTGCCCTGCGGCACCGCCCGCCAGGGCCGCTGCCGGCCGGTGCCGCCCTCGGCCTCCTCGACGAAGCCGTGCTTGGCGAGCGTGCGCAGGTGGAACGAGCAGTTCGCGGGCGTCTCATCCAGCCGCGCACCGCACTCGGTGGCGGTCAGCGGGCCGTCGACGAGCAGCAGCTCGACCAGCTTCATCCGTACCGGGTGCGCCATCGCGCGCATCACCTGGGCGTCGGTGAGTTCCTTGATCGGCCAGGAGCCGTCGTCGGTGGGCATGTCGAAACGATAGTTTCGAAAGGATTGTTTCGCAAGAGTTCTTTCGACAGGCGTTCGCCCAGGTCAGGGCAGCTCGAGGTAGCCGGTGCGGACGTGCCAGTGCTTGCCGGCGTCCAGGTGGTCGAGCACGGCGCGCTCCAGGGTGGTCCGGCGCGGCAGCTCGGCGAGCGGTTGCCCGTTGTGGCGGAAGACGAACTCGAGCACCGACTCGTCGCCGTCTTGCGGCTCCTCGTCCACCAGCGTCCAGCTGCGCAGGAACTGCACGATGTTCGACGACTCGGGCAGGTGGTCCGCCAGCTGCGGGTCGAGCAGCCACGAGGTGCAGACCGCGTACCTGGCGCCGTGCTCGGGGAAGTGGCGGTCGAAGTACGGCCGCGCCCGCTCGACCGACGCCGCGCAGGCAGCCGGCGTCAACGGCCCGCCCAACTCGGGGATGTGCGTACCGAGGACGGGCTGGCCGGGTGCCAGGTAGCGGACGTCGTCGTCGAGGTGCTGCAGGTTGAACTGCAGCCGGCCCAGCCGGTAGATGACGCCGCGCAGGTGCAGGGTCAGCCAGAACTGCTTGTCCATGCCACCGACGCCGAACTGCCTGCGGTGGACGTCGACCAGCTCGCCGAGCTGGTCGAGCGTGCCCCAGCCGACGTCGTCGGGGACGCCGCGCTCGGCGTGGTACCTGCGGGCGGCGGGCACGGTGGCGAGGAACACGTACACGTAGAAGTACCGCGCGACCGGTCCGAGCGCTGCGGGCAGGTGCGGTGGCATGTCCATGGTGGTGCAGTCGCCGAGGTCCCTCACCAGCTTGTGGTGGTGCCTGGCCAGCAACCACCACAGCTCAGGATGGGTGTCCGCGCCCGGCATGGCGTCGACGATCTCCGCCGCGTCGCGGTCCGGCACGGCAAGCCGGCGCAGCAGCTCGAGCGCGTCGTCCGGGGCGGGCAGCGCCACCCCGTCAGGTGGCGGGCCGACCGTGTCCAGCCCGTCCAGCCAGGCGCGGGCGTCGTCGCCGAGCCCGAGCGCGGTCCGGACGGCGGCAGCGCCGAGGGTCATCGTTGCGCTCCGTCGAGCGGGTGGACGAGCAGCATATCCGCAACACCGAACCCCGCGCGCCGGTAGAACGGCACCGAGCGTTCCGACGGGTGCAGCACGATCCGGTCAAGGTGATGCTCGCGGGCGTACGCCACCGCGCCGTCGAGCAGGTCGCCGCCGATGCGCTGCCCGCGATGGGCCGGCCGGACGTAGAGGTTGGCCAGGTACGCCCAGCCGCCCGCCCGGAGGCCGGGGCGCGGCATCCGGTCGAACAGCACCAGGTTGAGCATGCCGACAGGCTGACCTGCCAGCTCGGCCAGCCAGGTCACGCGCCGCTCCGTCTCCCCGGTGAACCACGCCGCGAACCGGCGTTCGAAGTCGTCCTCGTCAGCCGCCCAGCCGTTCTCGGCCGTCCAGTCCCGCCGCAGTGCGGCGAGCGCGGGCACGTCGGCACCGGTCGCCAACCGCACGGTCGCGGCACTTCGGCCGGCGCCGACCGCGTGGGTCACGGGTGATAGCCGCCGCGGCGCAACGCGTCCAGCAGGCGGTCGGACACGGCCTTCGTACGTTCTGGGTCCTGCTCCTCGCCGAGGGTGAAGGTGAAGCTGACCGCCACGACCCTGGTGCTGCTCGTGACCGACTCGATGGCGGCGGCCAGCTCGTCCAGCGACGCGCCGCCGGGCGTGGCGAACCGCATGCCCGGCAGCTCCTTGGGGTCGAGGATGTCCAGGTCGACGTGCAGGTAGACCGAACCGGACGGCAGGATCTGGGGCGCGAGCTCGTCCAGCCGCATCCGGTGCAGCTTCGAGATGTCGAGCAGCTCCTGCTCGGCGTCGTCGACGTCCCGCGGGCCGGCGAGGATCACCCGGTCGTCGGGGATCGCCCGCATCCCGATGTGCATGGCCAGGTCGACCTCGCCGCGCTGGGTGAGCATGGCAAGCGGCATCCCGCCGAGGTAGCCGGTCACCGTGGTCTGGGGAGTGTTGAAGTCGGCGTGCGCGTCGATCCAGACGACGGCGGGGTCGATGCCGCGGCGCTGCAACCCGGCGACCACGGCGAGCGAGACCGCACAGTCACCCGTCCACACCACGGCGTTCTCGGTGCCGAACACGATCTGCGCGATGCTGGTGTAGAGCGGTACGAACGCGTCCCACGTCTCGCCCTGCGGCCGCGGCCCCTTGACCGCCAGCCCGTCGGGCACCGACACCGGGTACGGGTCGATCGGCTCGTTCAGGTGGTAAGGCACGGTGATATGTCCCACCAGAGCACCGTACCCGCGGCAGCCGCGCGCTTGCACGTGCTCGGGTGCCGATTCGGCGATACGTGGACGTCAAAACTGGTCGACGCCGGGTCTGGCCGCGCCCTGCCGCCCGGCGGCCGCGGCGGGCTGCCCTCCTCCCGTCATCACCGCTGCGACCAGCGAGAACACCGGCCTACGCGGCGCCGGGAGAGCTAGCAGGATGTCCTAGTTGGTGGACCGAACGTGTGGGGCGCCGTCGCCGGTTGCGCAGGGGGTGCAACGAAACCGGCATACTCTGGCGAGGAACTGGACGCAGCCACCGGGGAACCGCGTACGATCGGCACCACCGCGCACGGTCGAAGCGGGCGGGCGCGGCCCACGGCAGGACCACGGCGTCCGAAGACCTAGGCGTGCGACCCACGACAGGGCAGTCGGACGGGGGATCCGGCGGCGGTGACCCCGTCCGCCGGCCGAGCAGACGAGGAGACTCGAATGACCGTGGACAGCATGACGGCGTCACCGCGCCAGGGCACGGACTGCGTCCAGCTCCTCACCCCCGAGGGCGAGCGGGTGCGGCCGCCCGGCTACGAAAACGTCGAGTTCAGCGCCGACGAGCTGCGCAACTTCTACCGCGACTTCGTCCTCATCCGCAGGATCGACACCGAGGCCACCGCGCTGCAGCGGCAGGGCGAGCTGGGCATCTGGGCGTCGCTGCTCGGCCAGGAGGCGGCACAGGTCGGCTCCGCACGCGCGCTGCGGCCGGACGACTACGTGTTCCCCACCTACCGCGAGCACGGCGCGGCCTGGTGCCGTGGGATCGACCCGATCCGCCTGCTCGGGCTGTACCGCGGGGTGGACCACGGCGACTGGGACCCGGCCGAGTACAACTTCGGGCTCTACACGATCGTCATCGGCGCCCAGTGCCTGCACGCCGCCGGCTACGCGATGGGCATGATGCGCGACGGCGCCGACGGCGCGGTGCTCGCGTACTTCGGTGACGGCGCGTCCGCCCAGGGTGACGTCAACGAGTCGTTCATCTGGGCCGGGGTCTTCAACGCACCCGTGGTGTTCTTCTGCCAGAACAACCAGTGGGCGATCTCCGTACCGCTGCAGCGCCAGACCCGTACGCCGCTGTACAAGCGGGCCGAGGGCTTCGGCTTCCCCGGGATCCAGGTCGACGGCAACGACGTGCTCGCGGTGCACGAGGTCACCAAGCGGGCGCTGCAGAATGCCAGGGAGGGCAACGGCCCGGCGCTCATCGAGGCGGTCACGTACCGGATGGGCGCGCACACCACCAACGACGACCCGACCCGCTACCGGATCGCCGGCGAGGTCGAGGAGTGGCGGCTGAAGGACCCGATCGAGCGGGTACGCGTCTACCTGGCCCGTAACGGCCTCGTCGACCAGGCGTTCTTCGACTCGATCGAGGAGGAGGCGAACGACCTGGCCGCGACGCTGCGCAAGCAGTGCCTGGCGCTGCCGGACCCGGACCCGATGCGGGTCTTCAGCGAGGTGTACGCGGAGTCGAGCCCGCTGCTCGACGAGGAGCGCGAGCAGTTCGCCAGGTACCTCGCGTCGTTCGAGGGGGGTGCGCAGTGATGACGGCCGTGACCATGGGCAAGGCCATCAACATGGGGCTGCGGCGGGCGCTCGAGGACGCCGCCAAGGTCCTCGTCATGGGCGAGGATGTCGGCAAGCTCGGCGGCGTCTTCCGGGTGACCGACGGCCTGCAGAAGGACTTCGGCGAGGAGCGTGTCATCGACACGCCGCTCGCCGAGTCCGGCATCATCGGCACGGCGGTCGGCCTGGCCATGCGCGGCTACCGGCCGGTGTGCGAGATCCAGTTCGACGGGTTCGTCTTCCCCGGTTTCGACCAGATCGTCAGCCAGGTCGCCAAGCTGCGCTACCGCTCGCAGGGGCGGGTGCCGATGCCGATCGTGATCCGCATCCCGTTCGGCGGCGGCATCGGCGCGGTGGAGCACCACAGCGAGTCGCCGGAGGCGTACTTCGTCCATACGGCCGGCCTGAAGGTCGTGTCGTGCTCGAACCCGGCCGACGCGTACTGGATGATCCAGCAGGCGATCCGCAGCGACGACCCGATCGTCTTCTTCGAGCCGAAGCGCCGCTACCACGACAAGGCGGAGGTGGACGTCGAGGCGAGTCCGGCGCCGCTGCACGACGCGAGGGTGATCCGGCCCGGCCAGCACTGCACGGTGGTCTGTTGGGGCCCGATGGTGCGTACCTCGCTCGACGCGGCGACGGCCGCGGCCGAGGAGGGCACCGAGCTCGAGGTGATCGACCTGCGGTCGCTCTCCCCGATGGACCTCGCGCCGGTCTACGACTCGGTGCAACGTACGGGCCGGCTGGTGGTGGTGAACGAGTCGCCGCGTACCGCCGGGCTGCCCGGCGAGATCGCCACGCTGGTGACCGAGCGCTGCTTCTACCATCTGGAGGCACCGGTGCTGCGGGTCACGGGCTTCGACGCCCCGTACCCGCCGGCGCGGGCGGAGGACTCGTTCCTGCCCGACCTCGACCGGGTGCTGGACGCCGTCGACCGCTCGCTTGCTTACTAGGCGCGAGGAGAGACCGTGGGAGTGAAGCAGTTCAAGCTGCCCGACGTCGGTGAGGGGCTGACGGAGGGGGAGATCCTGCGCTGGCTGGTGCAGCCTGGCGACACCGTCGAGGTCAACCAGAACCTGGTCGAGGTGGAGACCGCGAAGGTCGCCGTCGAGCTGCCGTCGCCGTGGGCGGGCGTGGTCAGTGAGCTGTACGTGGCCGAGGGCACCACCGTGGACGTCGGCGCACCGATCATCGCGATCGACGTAACCGGCGACCAGGACGAGGACGAAGAGACCGAGGCGCCGCTGGTCGGCTACGGCGCCCGCGCGACCTCCGCCCACCGCCGCCCCCGCAAGTCGACGAACGGCTCCGCGCCGGCAGCCGCCCCCGCGCCGGCATCGGGCCAGCCAACACCGGCCGCCGCGCAGCCTCAGTCCGCGCCGGCATCCGGCTCCGGCCCTGCGCCGGCCGGGGCGCAGCCCCGTTCCCCGGCGGCAGCCCAGTCCGCCCCGGCGGCGGTCACGGTGCTTGCCAAGCCGCCGGTGCGGAAGCTGGCGAAGGACCTCGGCGTCGACCTGCGGACGGTGACCCCGACCGGGCCGAACGGCACCGTCAGCCGCGACGACGTGCAGGCCGCCGCGGCGGCACCGGCGCAGCAGCCGACCCAGCCGCCGACCCAGCCGCCCGCGCCCGCGCCGGGCGGCGCCGGCATGCCGGCCACCGTCCCGGCGACCGGGTGGGTGCCCGAGCTGTCGTTCGCGAACGACGCGCGGGAGGCACGCATCCCGGTGCGCGGCGTGCGCAAGTCGACCGCCGCCGCGATGGTGCGCAGCGCGTTCACCGCGCCGCACGTCACTGAGTTCGTGACCATCGACGCGACGAAGACGATGGACCTGGTGGCGCGGCTGAAGACGTTGCCGGAGTTCGCCCACGTCAAGGTGAGCCCGTTGCTGCTGGCGGCGAAGGCCTGCCTGCTCGCGCTCTCACGTACGCCGATCGTCAACTCGTCGTGGGACGAGGAGGCGCAGGAGATCGTCGTGCGCGGCTACGTCAACCTGGGTATCGCCGCGGCCACGCCGCGCGGGTTGATGGTGCCCAACATCCGCGGCGCGGACGCCCTGTCGCTGGTCGGGTTGGCGGGCGAGCTGCAGCAGCTGACCGAGCAGGCCCGAGCCGGCGAGACCGCACCGACCGCGATGGTAGGCGGGACGTTCACCATCACCAACGTCGGGATCTTCGGCGTCGACTCCGGCACCCCGATCCTCAACCCGGGCGAGGCCGGCATCCTCGCCGTGGGCGCGATCAAGGAGCAGCCGTGGGTGCACGACGGTCAGGTCGTGCCGCGGATGGTCACCACCCTGGGGCTCTCGTTCGACCACCGCATCGTCGACGGCGAGCAGGGTTCCAGGTTCCTGCGCGACATCGCCGACTTCCTTGAGGACCCGGAGACGCGGCTGTTCGCCTGGACCTAGCTACTTCGACCTGAAAAATGGTGGGCTGGGGTGACCTGGTTCGTGTTTGGTGGGTTTCTTCGAGCGTGGTCTTCCCGGGTGGCTCTTCACGCGGCCAGTGCACCGATCTTGACCAGGTTGTGGGCGAAGATGCCGTGT